>CAZMNZ010000028.1:0-19636 GCA_964567765.1 uncultured Muribaculaceae bacterium | reverse complement strand
AAAAATTATTCTCTGCCGTTCGAGAGCGATGGCAGAGAAATAATCAAGGTGGGGGCCAATTTCAGCAGTACTATCCGCAATATTGACGAATGGCTGATCGGATAGAGACGACTTACGGGATACCACCGGAGAATCTTTCCAGACACAGTATGGCGTATTCACCGGCTTCAAGCTCTTCAAAATCGGATGTCGCACTCGGATTCTTCTCACTGAGCGTTCTGTCGAAATTCACTGTCCTGATGTCCGGACAAGTAAGCACGGTCAGATATTTATAGCGTTCACCGTCACTTATCTTGATCCATCCGAATGACGGTTTAACGGAAGTGGCCCTTATTTCGAGCATTCTCCTTCTGCCTGAATGGAGGCGTTCCAGTGTTGGAAACTGGCCTGCCTTCAAGGTCAAATGATGCTTCAAGAGAATCGACGTCGACGAATAGCTCTATCCATTCAGATTCAGGATGGATGTATGCCCTTTCCCTGTAGCAGGTCTTCAGGTGGGGTGGTTGTGCGTGTGTCGTCCATCTTCCGTCCGACACTTCTTCCGGAATCCTTGTGCCGTCCCCGCGATATTGCCTGAAATACATCTTGACAGTCGCTGTCATGTCACTGGTGTTCTCTGCGTCAAGTTCCATTCTTGCCGGTCGTCCGGCTGCCCACTCCGGCACCCGGACCCTGTACTGACCTGATCTGCAGAAATCAGAGTACAGGTTGGATAGAGGGAAAGACGCAGAATAGCATGGAGTCGGAACATTCTCTTCATAATGGTTTTGCGTGTCAGTTGTTTATGGTAAACACAAATTCATATGCACCGCTCAGCGGGGCATCCGGAGCAGATGTGAATGTAATGCGTTTTATTGTCTTGCTGTTCCAGCGCTGTTTAAGTTTTGAGTCATCTAACGACATTTCTTCTACAGATGGAGTCAATGTCGGTGAGTATTTAAAGGTAACCGTTACCGAATTTTCTCTTTTAAAGTCGTATCCTGTGATGAGGATGTGATTTTCTTTTATTTCTACATCTCCCAATACAATGAAGTTGATGACATCCGATGCAATCCGGGATGAAAGAGTATAATTGTCAACTATTTTTGCAGCATTATTTGTCAACAGATACTGTCTTTGCCATCTTGAGCATGCAGCGGAATCAGGATACGCCTGTTGTATTTCTGTACTGAATGTGTTTCTGCGGATGTCGCAGAAGGAGTTGACCGCTTTAAACTCATGGCCATTCTTTTGCACCTGTCCGTTGATTATCGGAAGATTGTGCCAGTCGGAACGCATGCACCACTCTTTGTAGCGGTTGGCTCCGAATGTGTTTTTATTGTATCCGCCGATACCTGGATCGACAATTATAGGCATTGAATTGATATAGAGCATTCCTGAGCCGACATCATTGTGGTTATGACTTTCTGCGTTGTGCGCGCCTTTTGCTGTCAGTATCCAACCGTTTGCATTTCGGAAGATAGCATATTCAGTCTCCGGATACCAGACAGAACGCATGTCTGTAAGTTGCCTGCGGAGGATATTCATGTCATTTCCGGCATTTTCCAGCAGAGTATTCTGGTATTTCTCCATTTCATTGCAGTATCGGAGGGTTTCAAGGCTGAGAGATAGCTCTGATGTCTTGTTGGCAAGATTCCTGTTGTCAAATCTGTCAGCAGATTCTATCATCATGTAGAGAGCGAAGTTCCTGAGCATCTTGCTGCCGGTGTCTTTGCCGAAACGATATAGAAGTGCAGGGGAAACGTAGTCCCTCACGGCTCCATCTCCATAGTTCATATGGAAACCTCCTCCAAGATATGCATTTGCTTTGAATTCTCCCATCTTTTGGATCAGATCGTTGCTGAGAACATCTATTGCTCCTCCCGAAAAATCATGAAGAAGTCTGCAGTATTGGTATAATTTCCCAAAAGATGCTTTCCAATATGCAGAGCCTTCCTCACATGCGCCATCATGTTTTATATACGACATGAATTTATCTTCAATCTCTACAGACCTCTGCAGCATTTCAATCAGTCGTCCCTGATCATCCATCATCAGGAGGAAGCACAAGGTACAGTTGAAGTTTTCATTGGTGAGGTGATTGTTGATGGTCTTGAATTCCGGACTGAATCCCATCCAATCATGCCCTTTCTGATGCTTGTTCATATATGGTATGAAGATATTCCTCTCCATCGCATCTTTCAGTGCCACCGATATGGACGGATCCGCCTTGTCAAATTCCTGGTGAAACAGATACCATGTAAGCGCCAGACATGCTGCTGTAGCAGAGCTGTGGTAGGTTATAGGGCGTTCGTCAAAGATCGGCAGAGCACGACGGCTGGACTGGTACCTTGTGTGCTGAGGGTGGCTCCATGTCCATTTCAGAGAGTATGACCAGACTCCGTCTATGATCTGATTGAGGAAACGTCCCTGACCTTCAGCCAGTTCGGCGAGGACGAGCTCCTTCAATGCAGTCCTGTTCTGCTCTTCCTTCTTGAATATGGCTCTGTTTCCTGTCTTCTCATATTCAAGATATTTGCTTGCAGGGATCTGATACCACTCATGTTTCAGCCTTTTTTCACCAGCCGCAATCAGCTGTGCACGGCATCCTTTGGTGAGTTCTTCCCATGCCTTTCTGTCGGAATATTCAGGATAAGGCACCCATTCACCTCCTGGCTTGAATACATTTTCCTTGTTCTTTACACCGTCAAATGCGTTTCCGAAGGTAAAGTCCGTTGTCTTGAGGTAAGGCTCGATTTCTTCCTGTGCCCTGCATATTGCCGTAAGAGACAGGAGAATTACGATGATTGATGACATTTGCTTGAACATATGTTTATTCTTTAGTTATTGCTGTGATTCTGCAGATATGCCTGAGGGGAACATCCGTAGTAGTCATGGAAGCACTTTGTAAAATAGGTGGTCGTGTTGAAGCCGCATGCAAAGCACACTTCACTTATCCTGCTTTCCCCCTCCCGCAGCATCTTGGCTGCCATGACCAGACGTTTTGTCCTTATATAGCTGTTCGGGGTCGTGTTCAGGAGACGCTTGAATTTTCTCAACAGTGTTGCGCTGCTCATGCAAAGGGCTTCCTCAAGTTGAGTGACGGAATAAGCCGGATTCGAGATATTTGCCATGACTTCAGATTCTATCCTTAACACAAATTCACGGTCAGATCTGTTAAGGTCGAAATTCTCACCGTTTTCCGCAGTCAGGGTGTTGCATAATGTCTTCTGCAGCAGTTTGCGGTGTTCCAGAAGATTCCTTATGCAGACTTTGAGATATTCAATGTCTAAAGGCTTTTCAATATACAGGTTTGCTCCGCTCTCGATACTTGAAATCTTCAGGCTGAGGTCGTTCATTCTGCTGATTATGATGATCATTACGTGCGAAATGTCAAAACTGTCCCTCACTGTGCGGCATAGCTCGACTCCGCTCATTACCGGCATTGCGACATCTGAAATGAGAAGGTCGATGTTGTGCTTGTGCATGCATCTTACGGCAGCGGCACCATCACTGACAGTGAATACCTTGTACTCTTTGCCTAACTGGTCGGCAATATATGAACGCAGATCGGTGTTGTCCTCGGCTATCAGGATGATGAATCTGCCGGCTCCGTCTTCCGGGGTTTCGGCGACAGGAACAGGGGCACAAGGCAGTGACAGGATAAATTCGGTCAGTTCGCTTTCTGTGTCCAGATGCAGACTTCCGGAGTTGAGCTCTGCCAAGGAGCGGGCAAGAGGAAGCCCGAGACCGATCCCGTCACTTTCGTTGAGCTTCACCCCGTCGGTCCTCATGAACGGCTTGAAAATCCTTTCTCTCCACTCCGGCGGGATTGCTTCACCATCATTTCTGAATATTATATCACAGAAGTTCCTGTCTTCCCTGACTCTGATGTCTATGTCAATCAACCTGTCGCAATATTTGAATGCATTGCCAAGAAGATTGTTGATTATCTTACGGAGACTGGACATGTCGGCTTCCACGTAAACAGGGTCACATTCTGTGCAATATCTGAAATCAATCTCCGATTCTGCCGCCCTCTCTTTGAAATCGAAGCAGATTTCCTTTACGACCGCAGTGATATCCAGAACCTTGTTCTCAAGAATATATCCCTTTCTTTCAAGGCGCAGATATTCCAGCATCTCATTTGTGAGCTGGGTGAGATGGTTGGTGGAATTGTCGATCACCTTCAGGTTGCTTTTGATGAAATCATCGTCAGGGTAATTCCGGACAATGGCATTCAGCGGTGATTTGATGAGCGTGAGAGGAGTCTTTATCTCGTGGACAATATTTGAAAGAAAGTTTATCTTTTCCTCAAGCATGGATTTCTCCTGCCTGTATTTCATTTCTGCGATGATAGCTTCGTTATTACGCTTGTCTTTCAGCCTTATGAGCCATAGCATCAGGGTGATGATACCTGTTACAATGAAGAAGTATATTATGAATGCCCACCATCTGAGAAATACAGGGACATCGATGTCGATGGGGAGTTTTCTGACGATTCCGGTACTTGTCTCACGTATTTCCAGCGTATATTTTCCGTAGGGAATGTTTGTAAAAGAAATCCTGTTGTCAGGATTGCCGGCAGGCTGCCATGTGTCGGAATATCCGGACAGACGGTATTCGATGTCGGCATTGCTCTGACTTGATCCGGTAACTGAAACTGTAAATTCAAAGGAATTGTCTGAAGACTGCAGATGGAGCTGAGGGCATAAGTCGATGTGGGTGTAAAGGATACCGCTTCCGTCACCATATGTTACTTTTCTGCCGTTGACATAAAGATCGTTCATGATGAGCTTTATGTTGTCGGATTCTTGAGAAAGTCTTGTGGCGTTGAATATAGTGAATCCGTCGGTGCTGCCATAGAAGATGTCGTCGTTTGCAAGATGGAATTTGGCGGCAGGCCCGTTCTCGCTGTTCAGCAGGCCGTCTTCTTTGGTGAAGCAGTTTATGGAATGACTTGTCGGATGGAACCGGATGATACCTTTGCTGGTCGCGATCCATAGATATCCGCTGTTGTCTTCCAGAACAGAGTAGCAGATGTCGTTGAAGTGAGGCTTCTGCAGTGTTGAACTGTTGTATACTGTGAATGTGCTGTCGGAACGGTTCATCTTGCAGATTCCTTTGCCGAATGTGCAGAACCACATGGTCCCGTCGGAGGATTCATAGGCCGAAATGATGCGGGATGCCGGCAGGGTACCTTCCTGTCTGTATGCGAAGTTATAGTGGTTATATGTCAGATCGTCCGGATTTATGCAGAACATCCCTTTTGAAGAGGTACATGCCCAGATCTTGTCAGAGGAATCACAGAACAGACTTTCGATGTAGATGTCCGACAGAGCCTCGACCGTGTGCAGCTGATCGGTTTCATTATCCAGCATGAACAGGCCTATGTGGGTTCCGATGAATACTTGGCCGCTTCTTGTGCGGCAGGCGTCACGGGAGTAACCGATCTTCTTATGCCCGGCTGTTTCATAAAAGACTTTAGCAGTGTCCGTGTCAAGGTTTATCCGTACGGCCCCATTGCCGGTGATTATCCATAGGTCGCGGTCAAAGATTCTGATGTTCAGACATCTGCGGGGAATTGCCGCATTGCGGTACTGACTCACATTTCCGCTGAATATATTATATATGAAGATGCCGGCATTTTCAGTGCTGATCCATATCCTTCCATTGTTATCTGGAGCAAATGCATTGATATAGGCGTTCTTAAGCGAGATGTTGTTTACATAGGTGATTTTTTTGAATATGCTGCTGATCCGGTTTGAGTAGAATACGCCTGACCTTGTGCCCACCCAGATTTCGCCCGGATGTCCGGCATATATGTCTGTGATTCTGTTGTCAGATAGAGAGAACAGGTCTTTCTCATTCTGAATATGCTGAATCGACTTTGTGCTCTGGTCAAATACGTAGATCCCGTCGTTGGTACCTACCCAGAGATTGCCGTCTTTGTCTGATGAGAAGCAGTTGAGATGGAGTCCCGGATATTTCTCTTCGGATTTCAGGTCCTTGATGAAGTATTCCTTGAGTCTCTTTTCTTCTGCACTTGCCTTGTCAAACAGGTCTGTGTCTGCCGTAATGAACATTCCGGTCTTCTTGTCGTAGTATTGAGTGGAGTTGTTGGACTTCAGCCACAGTACATTCGACTTGTCGGAATACAATGCATATACTGATGAGCTTTCCAGGCCGAAATCTCCCTGATAATAGACAGTCGTGCGATGACCGTCATATCTGTTGAGACCGTTGGTCGTGGCTATCCATACAAATCCGTCTTCATCCTTGACGATGGCTCTGACATAATTGTGCGACAGGTCGCTGTTTTCAACATTCAGCCTGCAGAACTGCAGTTCAGGCACTGCTGATGCGGAAAGGTGGCAAAGGAGAAGGAAGAGACAGTGTAAATATTTCATTTCTATGCAGTTCGTGTATGTGTCTTTGCAAATATAATTATAAAATAGGTGGCAGGATGCAAGTAAATCAAAGTTGAAGATTTTTTTAAATTTCTTGAAGATTCTGTAGTCGGTAACTGAAAGGTATTCACGATAACTTTGCAAAAATTAAAGTAAAAAGAAATGCATACTGATCTGAAACTTCTTATTATGATGCTCCTGGGCCCGGCGATATTCTGTGGCTGTATTCGGGGGAAATATTATGAAGGAGTCCCTTTGATTGCCGTAAGCGAGGAGGCGGTGAGGGCGGAAGCGGCAGTAATGGAGGGACATGACAGCATTGCCGACACTCTGACAGTCAGCTCGAACAGAAGCTGGGGTCTGAACGTAGTCGATGCCCGGGGAAATGCCGTAGACTGGATGACGGTGTCGGTGGAAGATAATATGAATCTGTCAGGAATGACTCAGGAAACTCAGGTGATCCTTACTTTTGATCCAAATTGGGTGACATCTGCCCGCGAAGCCAGTCTGGTCATAACATCTGCCGAATGCGAAAGGACGGTGCAGATAACTCAGGTCGGAGGATCGCATAACTTTGCGATAGACTATGAGAAGACACAGACCTCTGTCGGTCCTCGTGACAGTCAGGCCAGGATTCATTTCAGGACAAACAGCAGCTGGTCCGCTACTGTGGCTGAAGGCTCTTCTGTCAGGGATATAGCCTTGTCCAAGTCCTCGGGAGACGATCAGGATTCATATGTCGATGTGACCTTCGGTCTTCCGTATGCAGCTGGTGAGAAGCGTGCCAGCATTGTCTTTGATGTGGAAGGCATGGATCATCAGGTCAGTGTCGATCTCGTTCAGACCGGTCTGGTGATAGAACTTGGTTTTGACGGGCAGCCTTTCACGGCGGATCTGCCGGCAAGTGCAAAGGAAATCGAATCGACAGACTATACCTATAAATGGTATGGCTCTGATTATAAAATTCAGATAGGTAAAAACAAGGTACAATACAGGTCTGCTGACAAATGCCTGTTGCTTGACGGCAAAGGATTTGTCAGGCTGCCTTCCGTGGAAGGTCTCAGACTTGTCGAAGTCCAGCTGGAGAGCGTGGCGACAAACAAGAAGTTTACAATATCGTCGGATGAAGCCGGAAAGACCGCTGTTGCTGGAGGGGAGACAAAGACCCTGGCAAAAGATGCCGTGGGAGTGTGGCAATTGACAGGAACACAGGCAGGAACATCGTATTATATCTATGCCGGTGGCACTAAATCCAGGATAGCGTCATTATACTTGATCTATGAGTAATATGAAAAAGAATTTATCATATATTTTGCTGAGCCTGTCCGTTTTCATTGCAGCATATTCTGTTGCATCGGGACAATCTTCAGTTGTCATCTCTGATCCGGAACGGTCAGCCTATGAAAATGTCTATGAACTCATTGCAGGAAAATTATCCGGTGTGAGTGTCAGCGGGACTGACGGCAACCCCTTCAGCATGCCGTCTGTCACGGTCAGGGGAGTCAGTTCGTTACGTTCTTCCGGTCGTCCTCTGTTCGTCGTCGACGGAGTCATCATAGACGATGCCGTGAACTGCAGTCAGGATGCGTTCTGGCAATATGGAGAGAAGTCATACACTTCTGTTCTCGATCCTCTTGCATTCCTGTCCGTATACGATATAGAGAAGATAGAGGTGCTGAAGGACCGGTCGGCGACTGCGCTCTACGGATCGCGTGGTGCGGGCGGAGTCATATTGATAACTACGAGAAATAATGTGAAAAAGCCTTTTCAGGCAGATTGGAATACAGATGTCACCGTTACACCCGGACTTTCGCACAGCCATTCGGTCATTCTGGGGGGGGGCATATAATAATCTCGATTTCAATGCTTCTGCATTTTTCAGAGACATCGACAGGAATATAGTCAATCTCGGCAGCAGATACGGCGGGGGAAGAATGGCTCTGAGGTCGTCCGGCAATGCTCCCGTCAGATTCGGTCTCAATTCCACATTTGTCGTGGGAGATGCATCCTCTCCGGCAGGTACAGCATATTTCGGTGCTCCGTCACAGATGCTTGCAATGCGTGACGAAACGGTTTTTCAGACTGATCTTGACGGGTGGCAGGAGGATTACGATGATGACAACAAGGAAATAAGGTCATTGAATTCTGCATTCCTTGAGGTTGATCTGGGGCGACTGGTCACATGGACGACAAGAGCCGGAATGGATTTCAGGAAAAACACCAGAATCTTCTGGTATGGAAACGGAACATTGTTCGGAAAGGAAAACAACGGAGCAGCTGCTGAAACGTCTTCCTCCATATTCTCCTACAATGCATCCACGTGCTTTGAGTACGGGCAGTTCATCGCCGGCAGGCACCATGTCAGGGCAATGCTTAAGGCTGATATTTCAGGTTATACAAACAGCTACAACACCTTGAATGGCGTCAATTTCTTTACACATGAGCTCAGAGGAAACGGTCTGAGTCTGATGCAGTGCGAGAAGAAACCTCGTTCCTTCGATACAGATTATCTCAATTTCGGCGGCATCCTGTCTGCCGGTTATGAGTATGACGGTATGGCGGGATTTGATGTAGGTATGCGCACAGAAATGACTCCCGAATACTATGAAGGAGTCAGAATGTATCCATATGCTTCAGCTCATCTTGATCTTCACAAGGCCTTTCTTCCGGGTAAAAAAGTCGTTTCCACGTTGAGACTCAAAGGAGGCTATGGAATCGACGGAAGTGAGAAGGCTATGCCATACGAACTGGCAGATAAGTTTGTTACCGGGGCATATCCGACAGTGGAGGAAGGTTCAGAGCCTTATCATAAGGGTTTTGCAAGCCTTGTCTCCAAAGGGTGGCATATAACGGCGGAAGCTGGGTTTGCCGATGACAGAGTCATGCTCTCCGCGTCCTTCTATAATGATTCTGTTACAGACAGTTACAGCATATTGTCTTTCGGAGCGAAGGAAGATGTATATTGGAAAACCTCATCCAGAGAGCTTGTCCACTCTTTCGGGAGTTCCTATGTCAGACATGGAATCGAAGTGGATGTGAATGCGGCCCTCGTCCGAAACAGGAACTTCACATGGAATCTCTTTGCCAATCTCTCCCATGAGGCAAATATGATTACAGAAGTTGCGGATGAGGATGTATATGGAAGATCGGTCGGCAGCGGCTTGAGGGCAGGCATGAATATAATCGGGCAGCCTTTGGGAGCGATTACAGGATTTGCAGAAGATGCAGAAGGAAATCTCAAGGATACCAACCGTGATACAAGACTGACCCATGCCGACAAGGTCATATTAGGGAATCATCTCCCCGATCTGTATGGGGCTTTGGGTATGAGCTACCGCTTTTATGGAGTAAGTGTGGAGATGCTTCTGAGAGGATGCATAGGCCATCAGATAGTAAATCTGAACACTTTGGCGTCTGCCGGAAGGAAGGATGTGACTTCTGCACATGTTGAAAACGGGGACTGGCTCCGACTGTCGAGATTCTCCATAGGGTATGACATCCCGCTTCGTCTTAAATGGCTTGACAGGCTGAATGTCAATGTCTCGGCAGTAGATATGCTGACACTGACATCCTACAGCGGATGGAATCCCGATGTAAGCAGCTATGGACCGGGGGGGGCTTCCGGAGGTTATGACTATGGTTCCCTTCCTGTGGCCGGGAGAGTCGTGATAGGAATATGTGCAAAATTCTAATCAGAACATACCATGAAGACAAGATATATCGTTTTATTGACATTGCTGTTTCTTTCGTATTCATCATGGGGACAGAATACCGTCTCGGTTTCCGGTAAGATTTCTGATCAGAACGGTTTCGAGATAATAGGAGCATCCGTAATGCTTGAGGGGACTTCGCTCGGGGCAACGAGTGATGTGACAGGACGGTACAGCGTGAGTGTGCCGGCTGATAAAGCTGCAGACGGGACTCTGACAGTGTCGTATATAGGTTTCAAGACTGTTTCTGTCAAGATTGCCGGTCGTGCGGCTGTCGATATTGTTCTTGAAGAGGATATGAATCTTCTAGATGAGACGGTGGTGGTAGGATATGGCTCGATGAGGAAGTCAGACCTTACCGGATCTGTAGCTTCGGTGAAAGTGGATGAACAGCTTGCCAGCCAGAGCAGTTCGCTTGACCAGCTTTTGATGGGACGTGCGTCAGGTGTACAGATTCTTTCCAACAATGCTTCTCCTGACGCCGGAGTGCAGATCAGAATACGTGGTGCCAATTCCTTCAACGGAAAGAATGAGCCTCTGTATGTTGTTGACGGGATCATTGTGAATGCGGAATCCACCTCTCTCACCACATTTACCCAGGGAGCCAGCAACAGCAGTTCAGACGAGGAAGTCAACGGACTGATGGGAATCAATCCTCAGGATATAGCGAACATCGAGATTCTCAAGGATGCATCAGCAACTGCCATTTATGGTTCTCAAGGAGCAAATGGAGTGGTCCTCATCACCACAAAGGTAGCAAAGAACTCAAAACCTACAGTCCGTTTCTCTGCCGGTGTCGATGTAGGAGTCAGAAACAGGAAGATGGACATGCTATCTTTCGACGAGTATGTGGCATATGTAGATGACCTTCATGCTGCAGCTCCGGATGTGTTGGATGACAGTGCGTACAACAGCCTGATGAAGAAACTGTACAAGGACCCTGATACAAGGATGGAGCTCAAGGTGCGTCCGGTAGACTGGCAGGATCATGTGATGCGTACCGCAGTGAGTCAGCGGTATCATCTTTCCATCAGCGGCAAGCCAAAAGGAATTGCATATAACCTGTCTTTCGGGTACAATGACACTCAAGGTATTGTGAAGACAACAGACAACGAGCAGTATACCGTACGTTTCAATATCGAAAAGACTTTTGGAGACAAGATTACGGTAGGAGCCAAGACCAATTTCGCATATATAAGATCAAATCTTACACAAGGAACATCCGGACGTATTACCTCAGGAGCGAGTTTCATGAGAAGCATGCTCATGTCCCGTCCATGGTCCTATCTGCTCGAAGAGGATGAGGATGAAGATGATTTTGTGTCAGGGCCTGACAAGTGGCTGAAGGACTTTGTAAGCAGGCGTGACCATGTCAAGTCCGGAGGAAACATATATTTAGAGTACAGGATTCTCCCGTGGCTGACTTTCAAGTCTGTCTTCGGAGCCAATGTGTCTTCTCTGAAGATGAGCAAATTCAAGTCCATGAGGATAAGCCGTGAAGTGGGAAGTATCGCCAGTGTGGCTCAGCGGGACAATCTCATGTGGACATTCGATAATATGCTGATGGTCAACAAGTCTTTCGGCCATCATCATCTGTCAGGTACGATCGGAGCTTCACTTTCGGAGAGCAAGATGTCGTCAGAGCATGTTGAAGGATGGGATATCGGGCAGTATTTTGCAAAAGTATCTTCGATAAATTCCGCCCGCTCTTCCAATATGTTCTGGTCGAAAGAGGCAAATTCTTTAGCATCAGCATTTGTCCGTGCCATATACAACTACAGAGACCGTTATGTGCTGACTGCCACTTACAGGCTTGACGGGTCCAGCCGCTTCCAGGGCACCAACAAGTGGTCATCGTTCCCGTCTTTTGCATTCGCGTGGCGTGTCAATCAGGAGAGATGGTTCAACGTTGAGGCTGTTTCTCAGCTTAAGATACGTGCAGGCTGGGGTCTTGTAGGCAATCAGGCATTGAGCAATTACCAGACATTCTCCAATTACAGCAACGGCAAACTTGCTTCCCATGCAGGCAGTGCCGGATATGACCTTTCCATCTACGCATCCAATATCGCCAATCCGGACCTTCGCTGGGAGACGACCGAGCAGTATAATGTCGGATTGGATCTGGGCCTCTTCAAAGGGAGACTCAGCCTGACAGCAGATCTGTATGACAAGACGACAAAAGATCTGCTCCAGCAGAAGACCATTTCACTTTCATCCGGTTATGAGACCATATGGATGAATCAGGGTGCGATCCGCAACAGAGGTCTCGAACTCACGTTAGAGGCAGTGCCTGTCGCTTCAAAGGATTTCGAATGGAGCATAGGCGGAAACATCTCATTCAACAGGAACAGGATCCTCAGCATCGGAGAATCCGGGTCGCGTGGAGTCATCTATCTGTCCAAAGGCAATCCTATAGAGACAACTTATTTTCTTGGCCGGGAGATGACCGGATCGGTTGCAGGCTCTACCATAAACATATTCATGGAAGGATATCCGATGGGACTCTTCTATGCATACAAGACAGAAGGAATAGTGCAGGAGGGTGACACCGGGCCGGGATTCAGCATCGATCAGCCGCTCGGCCCCGGACATTACAAGTATGTGGATGTGGACGGAAACGGATATATAGACAGCAATGACCGGACTATAATCGGAGATCCGAATCCGGATTTCACCTACGGTTTCAATACATCCTTCAGCTATAAGAGACTGTCGCTGTCCGTAGCATTCAACGGATCATATGGTAACGATGTGTTCAATCTGAACAATGACTCGGAATATGATGTGGGACGGTATGCCTACAACCTCAGGAAGGCTGCATATGTCAATGCGTGGACACCGCAAAATCCTTCAGATGTCTTTCCTGCAATCGGTTGTGTTACCGGTGGAGACAGGACCCACTACAGAAGCAATTGTGTGGAGGATGCATCGTTCCTGAGACTTTCCAATGTGTCGATAAGCTACAATGTGCCGATAAAGAAGAACAAGGTTATCAGAGGTGTTTCGTTAGGTGTGTCAGGACGTAATCTTGCAGTGTTTACCAGATATTCCGGATGGGATCCTGATGTCAACAGTTTCGGCTCTGACATGATGCGCATGGGAGTGGATTTTAACTCCTATCCTCAGGCCCGTACATTCGGATTCGATATGAAATTGACCTTTTAAGAAACGAAGACCATGAGACATATATATTCAATCGTTCTGACAACGCTCCTGATCGGCAGCTGCAGTGGATTTCTTGAAGAGAATCCCGAGACAATGCTATCTGAGGCATCTGTATATCGGACAGAAGAATCTTTGGAATCTTCTGTCAGGGGTATAATGAACGCCTTCTATTCCGGCTCCATGTACACCCATGACATGCAGGAGTTCATGCAGACGGCTTCCTGTCTGGTGTTCTTCCCGATGAGCAATCCCGGGACTTATAACACCAATGAGCGGTACTACTCGTCCTATCATTATTCGCAGTCACCTACCACCAAGCTGAACAATGAGATCTATGCCAATCATTATGTGGGCATATCGCGTTGCAACAAACTCATCGAGGGGCTTGCCGGCTCTCCGGTGGATGGAGAATATCTGATCGAAATCGAGGCTGAAGCAAGATTCCTCCGTGCTGTACTTTATTTTGGCCTTGCCAGATTCTATGGCGATGTCTCCCTCATTACATCGATGCCTAAGACAGCCAATGACGCTGACGGTCCCCGGAAGCCATACTGGGAAGTCTATGCGCAGATATTGGATGACCTTTCGTTTGCCGAAAAGCATATGAGGGATGCTGAGCGTGCTGAAGCTGTCAACCCCGGTGACAGCAGACCGAACAAGTGGGCGGCAAAGGCATTCAAGGCTGCCGTCTATGCTCAGATAGGCTCATATCTTTCATATCCCGATGACCATGCTTTCGGTACGGTCAGAAGCGGAGCACGGGAAGTCGATTTCGCGGCTTGCGGAATCGAGAGCGCAGCTCAGGCATGGAAAGCTGCCTATGATCATGCAGAGGACGTCATCCTGAACGGACCTTATATACTTGCTTCGGATTATTCACAGCTCTTCAGGTGGACCGAGCCCGAAGACTGGCAGTTGAAGGAACGCATATTCATGCTTCCGATGACTTCAGATGCCGGGTCAGGACAACTTTCAAAGCGCTCTCTCCCTCCATATCCGGAAGGAACGCAGAATACTGTCAACACCAACAGCAATTACGGACGTTTCCGTCCTACACGTTTTGTCTTCCAGAAATGGTGTGAGACATATGGCGGACAGAAAGGAGACGGAGAAAACAACGCCGACATCTATGTCAGCTGTCCGGACCCGAGATTTGATGCCACCTTCATACATACCAGGACGTTGAATATGAACAATGGAAAATCATATACAGTCTATCCGGCTGATGACAGGATACATACCAGCTCAAGACAATACTTTGCACCATATTTCAGAAAATATCTCGATCCGACCTATAACGGAAGCAATGTCGGTCAGGCGGACTTCTATTTCATGCGTCATGCCGAAATGTATCTGATAGCGGCAGAAGCGGCTGCCGAATTGTGCGAGAGCCCGTCGGATGCATGGGGACAGAAAGCTTATGCACATATCGAGAGCCTGCACTACAGGGCGAGGACATCTGTCGCGCCTGAGGCCTCACAGCCTAAATGGGAAGCCGGTCGTTTCTCTACGAAGGAAGAACTGATTGCGGCGATAATGTGGGAAAGGGTGTATGAAATGTATGGAGAAGGCCATGAATGGTTTGATACGCATCGAAGAGGCGTGAACTGGTTCCTCACCAATATCATCAGGCCGTTCAACGAATCGCTTCAGCAGAAGGAACAGTTGGAAATGCGTGTGTGGTACGGTGAGACTTTCCTCTTTCCTGAAGATCCGGATGTGATAAGGAAGGGGCTGTTCAATGCATTCCCTGAAAATGAACTTATATACAACACGGCACTTGACGCTCAGGACCAGAATATCTATATATGGAACTAAGACATAAGATAATCTTGATATGCATGACAGCTGTCATGAGCGGATGCGTGAAAGAGTCTTCGGTGGATGCGGGGACTCTGACAATCACTGTGTCATGTGCTCCACGGACGCGTACATATTTGTCCGACCATGAGAACGGTATCGTTTCATGGAACAGCAATGATGTATTGTGGGTGTTCGATGAGAGCGGCACTGCCTATAAGTTTACCGGTCCTTCTTCTGTTGGTATTGTGTCGGAATTCACTTGTAACGATTGGCCGGCGGGAAGTGTGCCGCAATATGCGTTGTTCAATCCCAAGTATTCCAAATCCCGGATCTCGGGAGGACTTATAAGGGCACAGATTCCCTCGGAGCAGTCAATAATCATCAACAAGTCATTCTCAAAGAATGCCAATGTCGCAGTCGGGAAGGTGATTGTAAATGACGGAGCATACAGTGCCGAGATGAAGAATATCTGCGGTCTGCTCAAGCTTGTAGTTAAAGATGACGGCATTGCCCGGATAAGTCTTTCAGGAAATGGCGGTGAAAAGCTATCCGGCACGGTCATGATCGACTATAATGACGGAGAACCGGTCTGTTCTTTCGAGACGGGAGCCTCAAATGAGATCTCCTTGATTCCGATGGTGTCTTCCAGTACCGGCGAGTATCGTAAAGGTACATATTACATATGTGTTCCTCCGCAGAAGTTTGAAAAGGGCATATCGCTGAACATTACTGATTCAGACGGACTGACAGCCGGTATCTACAGCGATTCTCCTCTTGATCTGAAGAGGGGTAAGGTGGTGGACCTGGGCAGCATCATCAAGAGCAGTCTTGATTTCCGAAAGATGGATATCGGTTCTCCGGAGGAGATTGACTTCAGCAGGACCGGTTATCACTACGGGGAAGATGATTTCCCTTCATATGACGGCAATATCGTCTATCTTGAGCCTGTCGGAAATGGAGCGACCGTAGAAGATGACCAGATCATCGACAGGACAGATGATATAAACAATGCCATAGCTGGTGTAGCCAAGCCGGGAACAGTGGTGTTGAAGGCAGGAAGATATTATGTAGCCGGCAAGATTTTCATGAATCAGTCAGATGTCATCCTCAAAGGTGAGACTGATATGTCGGAGACAGATCCGGCCAAACGCAATCTCTCCACCGTCATCGGTACTCTGCAGGATGCCAGCAGACCTTCATTGATCGTGTTAGGCAACCAGAAGAGTGAGCCTGGCAAAGGCACTGGTGTCAAGATTACCGGTACAAAGATTCCTGAGGGCAGCCTGTATGTGACAGTTGCAGATGCGAGCCTGTTTTCCATAGGTGACCGGGTCCTTGTGTCCCGTCCCGACAGCGATCAGTGGCATCATGACCTGGGCATGGATGCCATACTGTCAAAGGACGGCTCTACGATGTACAGCTGGACTGACTACGGATACACTTATGAAATTGATGCAGAACGCATCATTACTTCAATTGACGGAAACAGACTTTACCTCGATGCTCCGCTTCCGATGGCTATAGAAGCAAAATATGGTCAGGGATATGTATATCATTGCGTCCTGTCCAGACCTCGTGTGACCGAAAGCGGTGTCGAATATCTCAATCTTGACAATCTGTTTGACAAGTCCGTGACAAGTACACAGAACGGATTATCTGCAAGACCGATAGACCCATATTATTCAGATGAAAACCACTATTGGAACGCTATACGCTTCTTTGGGGCGGAACATTGCTGGGTGCGTGGAGTCACGGCGTCTCATTTCAGTTTCTCCACCGTGTCTGTCTACGGCTATTCCAGGAATCTTACAGTCGAGGATTGTCACAGCCTTCAGCCGGTTTCCGTCATAGTCAGTCCCCGCCGTTATGCATTTACAATAGCCCGCGGACAGATGTGCCTCTTCAAAGGGTGTACGACGGAGCTGGACCGTCATGAGTTTGTCACGACCGGAGTGTATGCTATCGGCCCTAATGCCTTTGTGGACTGCATAGGAAGACAGTCATGCAGCAATGCCGGCCCGCATTCACACTGGGCTACATGCATATTATATGACAGAGTGCATACCGATAAGCTCCTGTCAGTTGAAGATGCCGGTTATTTGGGATATTCAAGCGGTGCCCAAGGGTGGCAGGGCGCCAACCATGTCTTCTGGAATTGTGAGGCACCGGTGATCGTTTGTCAGAATCCTCAGGTGTCTGCTCATAACTGGGCATGGGGATGTGTCGGCGAAAAATCATGGGGATCGCTCGACTGCACTTCGAATGAAGGAGACAGGGATGATGGCAACTGGTACTCTCACGGGACTCACATCGAGCCGTCATCCTTATACTACCACCAGCTGGAGGCACGCCTTGCGGCCGGCAATACGATAATGAATGTAATTAAATGAAATAGTGATGAATAAAAAGATCTTGCCTGCCATTGCCCTGTTGTTTCTGACAGCAGTCTGCGGATTCTCAAAGGATCGTGCGGATGTGCTCGACGTGGCGGAGGCTGTGGCGAAGAAAGGGGAAACGTATGTAGCAATCGAAGATTATAAAGGCTCGGTGTACATACAGGGACTTGCGGAGATGTATCTGGAATCTTCTGACAGATATTTCAAAAAAGCGGTCTGCGGTGTTCTGGATTCCTTTGTGTCAGGTGAGATTGTCAGCAAAGGCAATTTCATCAGTTACCGTAAGGGCGGGAATGCTCTTGTGGAAATGGCGTCTGCCGGGTATGAAAAATACATGATGCCTGCTCTTGGCATTGCAGACAAAATGTGGAAAGAACAGAACAGGAACAGGGACGGACTCATGATGCCCGAATGGGATTATGTGCAGGAAAAGAACTCGTTCTTTATCGATGTCGTGCTCACTGTCGTACCGTATTTCCTCCACTCGGGACTTCTTTCGGCCAATCAGGAATACGTGGACTATGCTGTGTATGCGATGAAATATGCATATGAGACTCTGCTGGATTCCACCGGACTGCTCAATCAGGCCATCGGATGCCGAAGGCAGAAGGAGGGAGAAAAGACGCAGGACTGCTGGAGCCGTGGAAACGGATGGTTTTCGCTTGCAATGGTGCAGCTGATGCGTCATCTTCCTGAGACTCATAAGGATTACGCAACCATACGCAGTATTGCAAAGGAGTTTTATCTTACAGTATTGAAGTATAGGAACGATGAGGGACTCTGGAATCAGGAAATGATCTGGCCGGACTCGTATACGGAGATTTCCGGCAGTGCCCTGTTGCTGTATGGCATCGGTTCGGCCATTGAAGAAGAAGTGCTTCCTGAGACATTCAAGGATGATTATCTCAGAAGTCTGAAGTCCCTTCTGACATATATAAGTGAGGATGGAGATGTGGGTCACACGTGCTCAGGCTGTCTTGCGTACAGGAACGGTACCAAGGCAGATTATGCATCTCACCTTTATTATACCAACGATGCCCATGCCTTCGGACCTGTGCTCCTGTGTCTTGCCCAGACATTGAGATGCGGTATCAGGAAGGTTGACTTGGAGAAGCCTCTCGGATATGCGATAAGAGAGAAGCTTCCGTCATGTCATGTGAGATATATAGGAGAAAGAAAGGGGGATATCGCTTGGGAAAACGATTTCTGTACCTACAGGATATATTCTCAACAGGTGAAGTCAAAAGTCAGCAGCGGTGTTGATTACTGGGGGAAATATGTGGATTATCCTGTCATCGAGAAATGGTATGGGCGTAATGCGGAAGGTCTGGACTATCACACTGACAGGGGAGAAGGATGGGATTTCTACGCAGTCGGCAGGAGCAGGGGTACGGGAGGAACAGGCGTATACTCCGGCGGCCGTCTTTATGTGGCAGAACCATACTCCGACTACAGAATCTACAGCGACTCGCGCGAACTGATCGATTTTGAGCTGACTTATCTTCCATATAAGGCCGGAGAAGAGACTATATATGAGACAAAACGCATCAGGATGATCTTAGGAACACATTTCTATGAGGTGACATCGACAATCCGCACAGAAAGCGGAAATGATGCTGTTCTTGCTGTCGGTATCACTGATTTCGGAAACGCTTCGGTTGAAAGGAATGAACAGAAGGCAATGCTGAGTCTTGACGAGAACATCTCTGAGAAGGACGGAAATATAGGATGTGCAGTGTTCGCCTCACCGGATGATCTTGCAGGCTTTACCAAAGACGGGAAGGATGAACTTCTGCTGTTGAGAGTAAAGAGCGGAACACCAGTCAGGTATTATGTGGGGACAGGATGGAGCAAGGACCTGCGTTTCGACCCGTATAGGTCAAAATGGCCCGGGATAATCAAGAAGACAACATACAGTACATTGAAGGAAACATATAATTATTAAATCATTAAAAACTGATATCTTATGAAAAGAACAGAGTATTTCTCTCCTGAAATGGAGGTGATCGATGTGAAGACAGAAGGATGTCTTTGCGCATCGGATGTAAAAGGGTTCTCCAATGAGGCCTATGATATGGAAAATGTGTCAACTTACCAGTGGTAAAAGATGGAGGACAAGAACATGAAGACTAAATTTTTTGCATTGTGTGCATCTGCACTTTCTCTTGTTGCT
>CAZMNZ010000027.1:0-19661 GCA_964567765.1 uncultured Muribaculaceae bacterium | reverse complement strand
AAGCATAAAAACGACTGATTTTCTAACATGTTGGCACTGAGCAGTTTGAGCGGAAAGTGCGTTGCACTCAAAGTTCAGCCTTTTTCCTCTTGAATATGAGCAGATTGCTGATCGCGAAGTTGAGAATGCCGGAGAAGCACATTGCCAGCAGGTTGCACAGAACCACATCCCATCCGGTGAAGCGTTCAATCAGAAGCAGCACCCCAAGCCTGATGAGGAAGACAGCTGAACTGGACAGATTGTACCTCGTATACAGTTTGAAGAATCTTTTCACTGAGGCATCCGCACGACCACGCGTCCTGTCCTTCCAGACATAGAAATAGGAGATGGTGTAGTTCACCGCGACTGCACATTGGAATGATATGGCAGGCGAGATGATATATTCACCCCAGTAGCCTTTCGAGAAGACCAGATCGGAAAGAAGCCAGAGTACAAGAGTGTCGACTATGCTTCCGACCACTCCTGTACCCATGAACTTCATATATCTTGTCAGGATCTTCCACATCTGTCAGTCCTTCTTTGGCATAGGGTCCATTTTCGCATAATCCTTGATGTCCTTGCGGACGGTGGACAGGTGCATGAGCACCAGGATCAGGATTATCACTACTCCGATGTAGTCCAGAGCCTTGAAGGTGAATTCATTGCCGCATATCATGAAACTATGCGAGAACTCCCTCAGAGGACGGATCAGAGCAAACAGCGTGTTAATGATGATCATTATGATCCTGAACTCGGTCGGTCCCATGCTGGCGTATGTCAGTTTGAACTCCTTCTTCAGATGGGCGTTGATGCTCACATTGATGGTCATCAGCAGGTACATCACAAGTGCCATCAGCGCGATCTCCAGATGGATAAGTCCGGACAGGCCGATACCGACGAAGATCATCACCTCGTTGATTGCGTCTATCGTATGGTCCAGGTAATATCCGTAGATGGGGCGCTGCGTCTTCCGCACCCTTGCCAGGGTTCCGTCCAGCGAGTCACCGTACCAGTTGATGATGAAGCCCAATGAACTGAGCCACAGGAAGTTGATGTTCTGCGAGGCCAGGATGTACCCGGCTGCTATAACCACGGCTCCGAATGTTCCGAGATATGTCAGGATATCTGATGTCATCCATTTGGGCTGACGCTCTGCCAGCCACACCAATACCTTCTTTTCAAGCGCATTAAGGATTGAAGTCTGAATCCTTACGGCATCTGCCTTGTTCTGTTCCATGTCAATGTTGATTATAAACCTTATTCCTTAAAAAATCCCTTAACATGTCGATATCGTTGAACTCCTGCAGCTGCTCAGGAGGGATAATTTCTCCTAACGCGATTCTTGTAACCTTTCCTCGCTTGTTGAAAACTTCGCCAGGGAGTCTCAGCAGTCTCACCCTCCAGTCGATCAGTCCCAAGGAATAGTAGAAAGTCGAGTTCCTGTCAAGAAAATGAACCGGAACAACCGGAACGTTCAGTTTCCTTATAAGCCTTATCACCGCCTCCTGCCACTCCCTGTCTCTGATGCATCTGTCTTTCAGACTAAGGTCAGACACCGCACCTGACGGAAAGATCCCTAAGCAACAACCGTTCCTGACGTGAGCGACCGCATCCTTGATGCCCTGGATGCTTTCTTTTGTCGGGTTTGTCCTGTCTGTCCCTGTGGGGGTGACCCGGATGAAGTTCTCTCCCAGCGCCTCGATCCGGCCGAGGAAGTTGTTGACCATTACCTTGTAGTCCGGTCTTATATGTCCGAACAGGTCTATGAGCATGATGCCGTCAATATGCCCGTAAGGATGGTTGCTTATCGTTACAAACGGCCCCTCAGGCAGTTTGGAGAGCACTTCGGAGTTCAGCACATCATATCCGACCCCGATGTCCCTAAGAACGGCATTTGCGAAGTCAGGGCCTCTGCTGCCGGCACACCTGTCATACAGGTCGTTGACCTTGTCTACGGACAGCATCCGCATAAGGCCTCGGCATAAAGAGTTGCCGGCGCGACCTCGGAATAAAGGAGTCGCGTTTTCCAGTTCGTTCAAAGTGATAAGTGCCATATCGTTTTCGGTATGTCTGCTGGTGGACAGTCAGATCGGTTTGTGAAGTCAGTTCCGAATACAAAAATCTGTCCTTTTTTGTCGGAGAAGGATGTTTTGCGACCTTTTGAATATATATGGCTCGGTTCGGGAAATATTTTGCGGTGGCGCGCAAACCACTGAGGGATAATCCTTTATGAGAAATGCGTGCCGCCAAAGGGGAGCACGCATTTCGCATATTATGCTGATTGTCAGGGTGATGGGTGTCGCTTTATTGTTACTCTTCGTCTCCTTCTTCCGGAATTTCGATGACCTCCTCTTCGACTTCAAGGAACTTGTCCACGAACTTGTCCTCTATCTTCTGATATGTTCCAACGACTGCGTCCTCGATGGCCTGATAACCCTTGACCACTCCGTTTTCGATTGTATTATAGGCTCTGACTACTTTCTCTTCGACCTTGCCTGTCTTCAATTTCATTTTGCTCATATTCATGTTTTTTTTGACGGTGCAAAGGTAGGGTGGTGACGGCTGCCGGGAAAGGGATGAACTGCTTTTTGATTGGTACGTTTTGCCGAATCGCCAAAGAAATTGGGCAGAATTGCCGGTGTTTTGGGTTGATTTTCCCGAAGTTAGCCGAGTTTATTGTTCAGAATTGCCGAATTGTTATCTTTGCAAAGTAAAGCATGATGCCTATGATGGATATAGAACTTCTGGATACGAAAACGATAGTGGACGGCCTGAGATTTCCCTATAAGGTGAACAAGGTCACTCAGGTGGTGATCGCCGAGGGTGAGATTTCATGTATCGTGGATTTCTTTTCCTATGCCCTCAAGGCTCCTTCTGTGGCTATATTCTTTCCAGGCCAGGTCATAGAATCCATCGATACAAGCGGAGATTTCCAGGGTTTCGGAATGGTCACGACCGAAGAGTTCACGGATTCCCTTAACCTTCCGGTAAGTTTCCAGGAAAGGCTTTCCTTTCGCTCAAACCATTTCTACTCCATTAACAGGGAGGCACTGGAGGCCTTTGAGAACTGCTACAAGATGGTCAAGAGCATCATGAATCAGGAGGGACAGCCGTATAAGGAGGAAATCATAAGACATTTATTCTCTGCATACTATTATGGTCTGGGCTATTATGTCCATAGCTCGCTGCGTCAGAAGTCGGTGATGACCGGTCAGCAGGAGGTCTGCGAGAAGTTCATAAACCTGGCTGCAGAGCATTTCAAGGAGCACAGGGACATAGGATTCTATGCCGACAAACTGTGCATGACGAACAAATATCTATCTGCTCTGCTCAAGCAGGAGACAGGAATGACCGCGCTTGAATGGATAGAGAAATATGTGGTGCTGTATGCCAAAAGTTGTCTTTCCTCCACGACAATGACCATCCAGGAGATCAGCGACGAACTGGATTTCCCTTCCCAGTCCGTATTCGGAAAATATTTCAAGAGAGTGGAGGGCTTGTCGCCTAAGGCCTATCGTCAGTCGCTGGAGAAGCAGTGACGAATTCTGCCAGAAGATGTCCTGATGCCTCTTCCTGAAGCATCCCGCCGTTCCAGACCCCTTTCAGATAAGGGTGGCGAAGAGCAAGATACTCGTCAACGACAGCCTTGGCAAATGCCTGGATATCAGTCGGATTGACCTTGCTTTCGTCAAAGACCACCCGGAGCCCGGCCTTATAATATAAAACAGTCACAGGATGTTTCCTTAAAAACAGCGGGACGCCGGCACGTGCCGGATTCCTGCGTATGGGTGGCGGCGAGGCCATGACGTTGTCGGTCAGGAACGGGAATCTGCAAAAAGCCTTCTTCAGGCCGTACATAAGGCAGACGTGATGTATTTCTTCAAAGGTCTGTATCTCGATCGTATTCATAGGTCAAAATCTTATGCTGCAAAGGTAAGGGCAAAAACTTTCCTACGTTCCCCCGAACAACTGATTTTTTGGCCCGATTTGCCGAAATGGCCAACAATATTTATCTTTACGAGGATTTAAAGACAAGCATATGAATCGTTTCAAACTTGCCGTTCTGGTGTCCTTGCTGACGCTGCCTTGTCTGGCTCAGGGGCCTGATGCTGTCATCCCTGCGCCGGCGGAGGTCACGCTTTGTGACGGGAAACATATATTCACGGATAATCCGACAATAAGGAAGACATCGATAGTGAAGATGGAAGAAGGCCCTGAGGCCTATCTGCTCACTGTCACGCCAAAGGGTGTGACCATCAAGGCTGGTGGCGAGGCCGGGCTTTTCTATGCCCGCCAGACCCTCAGACAGATGACCGGCGACTCGCGCGTCAAGGAACTTCAGTGCTGCCGGATCAAGGACTATCCGAGGTTCCCGTACAGGGGCCTGCACGTGGATGTGTCACGTCATTTCCGCAGTGTTGACTTCCTGAAGAAGCAGATTGATGCGATGGCTTTCTTCAAGATGAACAGGATGCATATCCATCTTACAGATGCCGCGGGCTGGCGTATGGAGATCGAGGCATATCCACGTCTGACTGAGTTCGCGGCATGGCGCCCTCAGCACACATGGAAGGAATGGTGGGCTGGAGACAGACATTACTGCACTCAGGATGCCCCTGGTGCATACGGGGGATATTACACAAAGGCTCAGATGAGGGATCTGGTGGAATACGCCGCAGCAAGACACATAGAGATAATCCCTGAAATCGAGATGCCGAGCCACAGCGAGGAAGTGCTGGCGGCCTATCCGCAACTGGGATGCAGTGGCGAAGCCTATAAGGACAGCGACTTCTGCGTGGGCAGCGAGGAGGTCTTCGTCTTTCTGGAGACGGTTCTCGCTGAGGTCATGGAGGTCTTCCCGTCAGACTATATACATATAGGTGGCGACGAGGCCGGAAAGCAGCATTGGAAGACCTGCCCGAAATGCCAGGAGAGGATGCGCCAGGAAGGAATGGAGTCGGTCGATGAACTTCAGAGTTATATGATTCATCGTATCGAGCGTTTCGTCAACTCCAAGGGCCGCAAGATCATCGGCTGGGACGAGATTCTGGACGGGGGGCTTGCTCCGGGAGCGACAGTGATGTCGTGGAGAGGAACCGAAGGCGGGATCACGGCCATGTCCATGGGACACGATGTCATAATGACTCCGGGCCGCTACTGCTACCTCGACCATACCCAGGATGCTCCCTACCGCGAGCCGGAGTCCATCGGAGGCTATCTTCCTCTTGATTCCGTGTATGTCTATGAGCCGGTGGAACCGTCCATGCCGCAAGACAAGATTCATCATCTGAAGGGCGTACAGGCCAATCTCTGGGCAGAATACATCGTGACAGACGAGCACGCGGAATATATGTACTGGCCGCGTGCCTTCGCCTTGGCAGAGACCGGATGGAGCCTGCAGCAGAACAAGGATCTCAAAGACTTCCGCAGAAGGGCGCTGAACACTCTCGCGCTTATGAAGGATATGGGATATTCCGTGTTCGACCTGGCAGATGAGTATGGGGAGAGAAAACTGGCTCAGACTGGTCTGGAGCATAAGGCCAAGGGGAAGAAGGTGATATACAATAAACCTATCCAGAAGTGGTATCCGGCGGCAGGCGAGACTACATTCACCGACGGAGTGATAGGGGGATGGACCTACAGCGACCATCGCTGGCAGGGTTTCCTCTCGGATATTGACGTCACCATCGACATGGAGGAAATCACGCAGATAAATTATATTGGTGGAACATTCATGCAGTTGACGGGTCCTGGCGTCTTCATGCCGGACAAGGTGGATATCCTTGTATCTGAGAACGGAGAGGATTTCGTGAAGGTGGCGACGGTGTGGAACGATGTCTCCACCTCCAATCCGGAACTGCTTTTCAAGGGTTTCGACACGATATGCGACGTGAAGGCGAGATATGTCCGTTACCATGCGTATCGGAGCCCGAAGAGGGGCTTCCTCTTCCTGGATGAGGTCGTGGTGAACTGATTTCTGCCACAGATATTTCCGATTCGCCACATCTTTATCCGTTCCGGCGGCGGATTCGGCGTTTCGGCCACATTTTTGAAGCAGAAAAAAATGATGTCTTTATTTTTGTCCGCTCAAAATGTGAAGAAAAATGAAGATATCAGGAACGGGAAGCGTGCTTCCCAAGAAGATTGTCACGAATGACATGCTTGCGCAGTTTCTGGACACGAGCGACGAATGGATAAGGACAAGGACCGGCGTGGTGAGCCGCCATGTTATATCCGACGAGAGGCTTGAAGACATGGCCATAGAGGCTGCGAGGAAGGCGTTGGATGACGCCGGAATGAAGGCGGAGGAACTGGACTTCATCATATGCTCGAATGTTGTGAACGAGTACGTGACTCCGCAGTTGAGCTGCATAATACAGGGAGGAATCGGGGCGACATGCCCTTGTATGGATATAAACTGCGCATGCGCGGGATTCATACATGCCTTGGAGATCGCCGAATCCTTCTATCGTGCGGAAAGGGTGAAGAACGTCCTTATAGTGTGTGCGGAAGAGCCAACCAGAATGACCGACTGGAGTGACAGAAGGACCTGCGTGCTCTTCGGTGACGGAGCCGGTGCTGCGGTGCTGACTCCAGGAAATAATATAAAGAGCATAAAACTGTCCGCTTCGAGTGCGACCGACAAGTTGTGGCAGTACAGGCTCCTGCAGCCGACTCCTTATATAGAGAAGGAGGAGGAGGATGTGCCGCTTCAGATGAAGGGACAGGATGTGTTCAAGTTTGCAGTGAAGGCCGCGAGCAAGGATATATCGCGTGTTCTGGATGAGACGGGAATCGGTGCGGACCAGGTGGACCACTACATGCTCCACCAGGCCAACATAAGGATAATAAACGCGATCCAGGAATATCTGGAGCAGCCAAAGGAGAAGTTCCCGACCAACATCGAGGACCATGGAAACTCTTCAAGTTCGTGCTGCCCGATCCTTCTGGACGAATGCAAGAGAAAAGGACTCCTGAAAAGGGGAGACATTATAGCAATGAGTGCTTTCGGCGCCGGTTTCGTGTCGGGAGCGGTGCTGTTTGAGTGGTAACCTTTAAATTTGACTATTATGATTAAAAGCAGAATATGTGAAATGCTTGGGATACGGTATCCCGTGTTTCAAGGCGGAATGGCATGGGTTGCTGACGCTTCCCTTGCGGCTGCTGTTTCCAATGCGGGAGGTCTCGGACTCATTTCCTCTATCAATGCCGGAACCGAGGCAGTAAGGAACGAAATCAGAAAATGCCGTGAACTGACTGACAAACCTTTCGGTGTGAACATCATGCTTCAGGCGCCGAATGCCGGAGAAATCGCTCGGATGGTGGTCGAGGAGGGGGTGAAGATCCTCACGACCGGAGCCGGCTCGCCCGCGCAGTATATGCAGATGTGGAAGGGGGCGGGCATCAAGGTTATTCCGGTGGTGGCTTCCGTGGCTCTTGCCTTGAAGATGCAGGCTGCCGGTGCTGACGCTGTGGTGGCTGAGGGTGCAGAGTCAGGAGGACATGTCGGCGAACTCCACACCATGCCTCTGGTCCCTCAGGTGGTTGACGCCCTCGATATTCCTGTTGTAGCGGCAGGCGGTATATGCGACGGTCGCGGCGCGGCTGCTGCATTCATGCTCGGAGCCGATGCCATCCAGGTGGGAACGCGCTTCCTCTCGGCAGAGGAATGCACTGTGCATCAGGAATATAAGGATAGGATCATCAAAGCGACAGACATCTCAACAATAGTAACGGGAAAGTCGCTCGGCCATCCTGTGCGCTCGCTCAAGACCCCGTTCTCCAAGACCTTTGCCCGTATGGAATCAGACCCGTCCACCGACCAGGCGGACATCCTGGCTTTCGGAAGCGGAGCCTTGCGCAAGGCTGTTCAGGAAGGCGACAGGAACGGAAGTTATATGGCTGGTGAGTGTGCCGGAATGGTGAAGAGGATCGAGCCGGCCAAGGCGATAGTCGAGGATCTCATTCTCGGTGCAGAGAAGGTGATCAGGGAGACTGCGGAGAGAATAGCATAGATTTAACGTACTTTAACTTGACTATATATGAACAGAAGAGTAGTTGTAACGGGAATGGGAGTCATAACTCCGGTCGGAAACGATGTCCGGACATATTGGAACAGCCTTCTTGACGGGGTTTGCGGAATAGATTTCGTGAAGGCTTTTCCCACTGATGACCTTCCTGTAAAGATTGCGGGCGAGGTGAAGGATTTCAATCCGGCGGATTATGGTATAGAGCCGGGTTTTGCAAGAAAGCAGGACAAGTTCACCGTATATGCGGTGGCAGCGGCGTGGCAGGCTGTGCAGCAGTCGGGCCTCAGTTCGGCTGAGGAAGGAAATATAGACCCTTTCAGATTCGGAGTGTATGTCGGCTCCGGAATCGGAGGCTTCACCACTATGGTCAGGGAGACGGAGAAGATTCTGACCGAAGGCCCCAAGTGGGTATCTCCACTTTTCATCCCTACCATGATCGCTAACATAGCGGCAGGAAATATAGCGATCAGGAACAATGCATGCGGACCTTGCCTTCCGGTCGTTACTGCCTGCGCAACCTCCACCCATGCTATCGGCGAGGCCTTCCGGGCCATCAAGTACGGCTATGCAGATGCAATAATCACAGGAGGTTCAGAGGCTTCGGTCATTCCGATAGCCATTGCCGGATTCGCAAACGCCAAGGCTCTTTCCAGGGCAGAGGATCCGAAATATGCCTCACTGCCGTTCAACAGGAACAGGGGAGGATTCGTGATGGCGGAAGGAGCCGGCATGCTGGTGCTTGAGGAATATGAGCACGCCAAGGCTCGTGGAGCAGAGATACTTGCGGAGGTCTGCGGATATGGCAACACATGTGACGCTCACCATGTCACAGCCCCTAGACCTGACGGAAAGACCCAGTCGGCAGCCATAAGGCTTGCTCTGGACGAAGCCGGATACACTTCCGACGATGTCCTCTACATCAATGCGCACGGCACAGGAACGGCTCTCAACGATACTTCGGAGACACTCGCTTTCAAACTCGCCCTCGGCGAGGATGCCCGCAAGGCGCACATCAGTTCGACAAAGGGCTCGATCGGACATATGCTTGGGGCGGCCGGCGCAGTTGAGGCCATAGCATCTGTCCTTGCGCTGCAGAACGGCATAGTTCCTCCGACAGCCAACCTCGACGAAGTTGATCCGGAATGTGACCTGGACTATACGCCTTTGAAGCCGGTGAAGGCGGAACTTACGATGGCCATATCCGACTCGCTCGGTTTCGGAGGACATAACGGATGCGTGGCATTCAGAAAGTATAACGGCGAATAAAGATTCTATGAATAAGGAAGAACTTAAGAAATATCTGCCTCACAGGGAACCTATGCTCCTTGTGGACAGGATAGATTTAGACGAAGAAGGCATCTGTCATGCGGAATATCGCGTGAAGGAGGATGAATTCTTCTGCCGGGGACATTTCCCTGGCAATCCGATAGTTCCGGGTGTGATCCAGTGCGAGATCATGGCTCAGAGTTGCGCCCTTCTCGTGAAGGATGAGATAAAAGGCAAGACGACACTGTACACCGGTATCGACAAGGTGCGCTTCAAGCAGGTAGTCAAGCCGGGAGATCTCTGCGAGGTCACGGCAAGACTGAAGAACAGAAGGGGAAACATCTTCTATTGTGAGTCTGTGCTGAAAGTAAACGATAACTTATGCTGCAAGGGAGAACTCTCCTTCGCGCTTGTATGATGACGGATATGAATAAGGAAAAGATTACCGAACTGGTAGAGCGACGTGCGGCGGCACGTCTTGGCGGAGGTCAGAAAAGGATTGACGCCCAGCATTCAAAGGGAAAACTTACCGCCCGTGAGAGACTTGCCCTTCTTCTTGATGAGGGAAGTTTTGAGGAGTTTGACATGTTCGTGCAGCACAGATGCACGAACTTCGGAATGGAGAACACAAAGTTCGATGGCGACGGCGTGGTGACCGGAATGGGCACTGTGGAAGGACGTCTGGTTTATGTCTTTGCCCAGGATTTCACAGTGACAGGAGGCTCCATGTCCGAGACCATGGCTCAGAAGATATGCAAGGTCATGGATATGGCGGTGCGCAACGGTGCGCCTTTCATCGGGCTCAACGACTCCGGAGGAGCCCGTATCCAGGAAGGAATTTGCTCTCTTGCCGGTTTCGGTGAGATTTTCGAAAGGAATATCCTCGCCTCAGGTGTGATTCCGCAGATATCAGGAATCTTCGGCCCTTGCGCCGGCGGAGCGGTGTATTCCCCGGCTCTGACAGACTTTACCGTCATGGTGAGGAACACTTCATATATGTTCCTCACAGGTCCGGGAGTGGTCAGGACCGTGACGGGAGAGACTGTGACTCAGGAGGATCTGGGTGGAGCAGGCGTGCATGCCGCAAAGAGCGGTGTCGCACATTTTGCGGCCTCAGACGAACGTGAGGGGATCGGGATCATCAAGGCACTGCTGAGTTTCCTGCCGTCCAACAACCGCGAGAAGGCTCCTTTCGTGGAGACCTCTGATCCGGCAGGAAGAGTGGACGATGCCCTGAACGGGATCATTCCTGACAGCCCGAACAAGGCCTATGACATGTATCAGGTCATAGGAAGCATAGTCGATGACGGAAAGTTCCTTGAAGTGCATAGGGACTGGGCCAAGAACATAATAGTGGGATTCGCCCATATGAACGGCCGCTCAGTGGGAATCGTGGCGAATCAGCCTAAGATTCTTGCCGGCGTGCTCGATATAAACGCCTCCCGCAAGGCAGCCCGTTTCGTGCGCTTCTGCGACGCGTTCAATATCCCTCTTGTGACCCTTGTGGATGTTCCGGGCTTCCTTTGCGGAACCCAGCAGGAATATGGCGGAATCATCTCCCACGGAGCAAAACTTCTGTATGCCTACGGAGAGGCGACTGTCCCTAAGGTGACCGTCACCTTGAGGAAATCTTACGGAGGAGCCCATATAACTATGAGTTGCAAGCAGTTGCGCGGTGACATAAACTATGCGTGGCCGTCTGCGAACATAGCCGTCATGGGTGCCGAAGGCGCGGTGGAGATCCTTTATTCCAAGGACATCAAGTCCATCGAGGATCCGGCAGAGAGGGCAAGAGTGACGGAAGAAAAGAAGAAGGAATACAACGACCTGTTCTGCAACCCGTATAATGCCGCATCATACGGCTATATAGACGACGTCATCGAGCCTCGCAACACCAGATTCCGCGTTATCCGCGCTCTGGAGCAGCTGGCTGACAAGAAACAGGAGAACCCTTGGAAGAAGCATGACAATCTTCCTTTGTAACCAATGAAATCAACAGTATGAAAGTATATAAGATCAACGGCAACAGTTATGAGGTTGCCATCAAATCAGTGACCGGCAACCATGCAGAGGTGACTGTTAACGGCGTGACATATGAGGTGGAGACAGGAAATGTTCCGGCCTCGAAGGCTGTTACGGAAGTCGTGGAACGCTCAGATTATGTTCCACAGAAAGCGGTGGAGCCTGCCGGAGACAGAGCAAGAACGGTGAATGCACCGCTTCCGGGCGTGATTGTAGAGGTGAAGGTCAATCCTGGCGAGGTCGTGAAGGCCGGTCAGGTCGTGGCAGTCCTTGAGGCTATGAAGATGGAGAACGAGATTCAGGCAGAATATGAAGGGGTGGTCACTGCGGTCAATGTGTCGCAGGGTGATTCCGTGCTTGAAGGTGCTCCGATAGTAACCATTTCTTAAACAGACAGTCATATGACGGTATATATGTTTCCAGGCCAGGGTTCCCAGTTTCCGGGAATGGCCAAGGATCTTTACGAAAGCAATCCTGTGGCACGTCAGATGATGGACAGTGCTGACGAGATACTCGGTTTCCCTATCACGGAAGTGATGTTCCATGGCACTGCCGAAGACCTGAAGCAGACCAAGGTTACCCAGCCGGCCATATTTCTTCATTCGGTGATTCTGGCCAGATGTCAGTCGGAATTCAAGCCGGATATGGTTGCAGGACATTCTCTAGGCGAATTCTCTGCTCTTGTTGCAGCGGGTGCGCTGGATTTCGAAGACGGGCTCAGACTCGTTGCAATCAGGGCGAACGCCATGCAGAAGGCTTGTGAAAAGGTTCCCGGAACGATGGCTGCAATAATTGCCCTGCCTTCCGAGACTATTGAGAAGGTTTGTGATGAGGTGGAGGGCGTGGTTGTGGCTGCAAACTATAATTGCGACGGTCAGGTGGTCATTTCAGGTGAGGTGTCAGCAGTCGAGGAGGCGTGTGCAAGACTCAAGGAGGCTGGTGCTAAGCGCGCCCTTGTCCTTCCGGTCGGTGGTGCATTCCATTCTCCTCTGATGCAGCCGGCAGCGGAAGAACTTGCCGCCGGAATAGAGAGCGTTACGTTTAGAGAACCGGTGTGCCCGGTATATCAGAATGTTACGGCTCTTCCAGTGACCGATCCGGCTCAGATCAAGGCAAACCTTCTGGCTCAACTTACATCTCCTGTGAGATGGACTCAGACGGTCAGGAACATGATTGCTGACGGAGCGGATCATTTTATCGAATCAGGTCCCGGAAAGGTGCTCCAGGGGCTCGTCGCCAAGACAGCGACGGTTCCGGTCATCGTCGAAGGACTGTAAAGGAGTGATCGCTATGAAGAAAGAAATAAGATTCTCCCTGGTTTACAGGGACATGTGGCAGTCTTCGGGAAAATATGTCCCGACAGTGGACCAGCTCAAGGAGGTTGCTCCTGCAATCATAGACATGGGCTGCTTCGACCGTGTGGAGACCAACGGAGGTGCCTTCGAGCAAGTCAATCTCCTTTTCGGAGAGAACCCGAACAAGGCTGTCCGAGAGTGGACCGCGCCGTTTCATAAGGCCGGAATCCAGACTCATATGCTTGAGCGTGGTCTCAACGCCCTGCGCATGAATCCCGTTCCGGCGGATGTGCGCGAACTTATGTACAAGGTGAAGAAGGCCCAGGGAACAGACATCTCCCGCTCCTTCTGCGGCCTTAACGACCACAGGAACCTGCGTCTTAGTGTGGAATATGCAAAGAAGGCGGGGATGATCTCGCAGGTTGCCCTCTCTATAACGAATTCGCCCGTGCATACGGTTGATTATTATATGGGAGTCGTGGATCATGTCGTGGAATATGGCTGCGACGAGATCTGTCTCAAGGATATGGCAGGAATCGGACGCCCGAGTTTCCTTGCTGAGCTTACGGCCAGAATAAAGAAGAAGTATCCGCATCTTCTCGTTCAATATCATGGGCACAGCGGCCCGGGATTCTCTCCCGCTTCCATGCTGGAGGTCGCCCGTGCGGGTGCGGACTACCTTGACGTGGCTGTGGAGCCGCTTTCATGGGGCAAGGTCCATCCTGATGTGATCACCATCCGCGAGATGCTCAAGGCAGACGGTTTCCGAGTCAAGAACCTGAATATGAACGCATATATGGATGTCCGTGCGCTGACCCAGAAGTTCATTGACGACTTCCTCGGACATTGGATAGACCCGAACAACTCCCAGATGAGTTCCCTTCTTGTCGGTTGCGGGCTTCCGGGCGGCATGATGGGCTCGATGATGGCCGACCTCAAGGGCTTCCACGGAGCGATAAATGCCTCTCTGCGTGCTCAGGGCAAGGCGGAACTGAGTCTTGACCAACTGATGGTGATGCTCTTCCGGGAAGTGGAATATGTGTGGCCGCGACTCGGCTATCCTCCTCTTGTGACCCCATTCAGCCAATATGTGAAGAATACTGCCCTGATGAACCTGATGAGCATCCTGAAGGGTCAGCCGCGCTGGACGACCATAGACAAGGACACCTGGAACATGATTCTTGGAAGGATGGGGCGGCTTCCGGGAGAACTTGCACCGGAAATCATCTCGCTTGCCAAGGATAAAGGACTTGAATTCTATACAGGAAATCCTCAGGACGCCTTCCCGGACGAACTTGACAGATACCGGGAGATGATGAAGGCGGAAGGATGGGACTTCGGGCAGGATGACGAGGAACTGTTTGAGATGGCCATGCACGAAAGGCAGTACCGGGACTATAAGAGCGGCGTGGCAAAGGAGCGTTTCCAGAAGGAACTTGAATCCTTCAAGGCTCCGTCAGCAGCCCCGTCAGTGACCACGTCTGTGAAGCAGGAGAGTCCGGGGGACAGGGACAACGAAATATGCGCAGCGATCGCGATGGCTCTGAACGAGCACACGGACGACTCTGCGCACGATATCGAAAGTTATATGATCACTATCAGGAGGAAGTCCTGATAGTGATTTTTTTAGATGAAGATGAACTTCAGGATGAACAGGACAGCCAGTATATACATTGCCGGCGTGATCTTCTTGAATTTTCCGCAGACCAAGTTCATCAGCACATAAGTGATCATTCCGAGGAGGATTCCGTTGGAAATCGAGTATGAGAGCGGCATCATGATTATGCAGACGAACGCAGGAATTGACTCGGTGAAGTCGTCGAACGGTATGTTCTTTATCGGCTCAAGCATCAGCAGACCTACGATCAGGAGTGCCGGAGCAGTCGCAGCAGATGGGATAGAGAGGAAGAGAGGGGAGAAGAGCAGCGCTACAGCAAAGCAGCATGCTACAACAAAGGCTGTGAGTCCGGAACGTCCTCCCTGAGCGACTCCAGCAGCGCTTTCCACGTAGGTGGTGGTTGTGGAGGTTCCGAGCATGGCTCCGGCGGTAGTCGCAATTGCATCGGCCATGAATGCCTGTTTCAGCCTGTAGATGTTTCCTTTCTCGTCCACGATTCCAGCCTTGGTGCAGACTCCCACAAGTGTTCCCACTGTGTCGAACATGTCGATGAACAGGAAGGTGAACACCACCACGAGCATGTCAAGTGTGAATACGTTTTCAAACTGGAACTTGCAGAATATCGGTGCCACGGATTCCGGCAATGAAAGCACTCCCTTGAATTCAGTAACTCCCATAGGGATTCCTATGATCATTGTTATGAGGATTCCGAGAAGAATGGATCCAGGGACATTCTTTGCATACATGAATCCGGTGATTATCAGTCCGATAAGAGCAAGAAGAGCCGAGCCGGAGGTTATGTCTCCGAGGGCGATGAGAGTTGCATTGTCATTTACGATGACACCTGCACTCTGAAGGCCGATGAAGGCGATGAAGAGGCCGATACCGGCTCCGATTGCGTTTCTTAGGCTGAGAGGAATGGCATTGACTATAGCCTCTCTGACATTCGTCAGTGTCAGTATTATGAAAATGACTCCCTCGATGAGCACGGCCGTGAGAGCGAACTGCCATGAATAGCCCATACCCATGCAGACGCTGTAAACAAAGAATGCGTTGAGTCCCATTCCAGGAGCAAGTCCGAATGGAAGTTTTCCGTGGAAAGCCATTGCAAGACATCCGATTATCGCTGCAAGGGCGGTGGAAGTGAACACTGCTCCTCCCGGCATTCCGTCAAGTTGGCCGAACATGGATGGGTTCACGGCCAGGATGTACGACATTGTGAGGAATGTCGTGATTCCGGCCACGATCTCTGTGCGCACAGTAGTCTTTGCCGGATCGAATCCGAATAGTTTCTTAAGCATATCTATGAAGTTTTAATTTGTCAGAATGTCCATTTTACTGCAATGGTCGGCAGTGCAGCAAAACCCTTGTCCACAAAGTTTGCTGAAAGTTCCACTTCGGTTCCAAGGCTGAGATTCACCTTTTCCCAGCCCTTGATCCTGTTCAGATTCACCCAGAGTTGAGGCTCACTGACAAAGATGAACATGGTGTTCTGCCATGGTCTTGCCTCTCTCCAGAAGTCGAAGAATCCGTTGAAGGAGAGCCAGTGGTTGAAGAAATCAAGGTTCCACACTCCTGTAATCTGGAAATTGTGGACCTGTCTCTTTCCAAGAATGTCCACAGTGCCCGGAATGACCTTGTACATCGCGCTGAGCGACCAGGTCTTGCTCCAGTCCTTGGAGTGTCCGGCATAAGTCAGACCTCCCAGCCAGGCATTGTTGAACGAGCCGGCCGCAGTGCTGAGACCACCGTTGTATTCCACATGCACAGAAAGCCAGTCCACCTTGCTGTCCTGCCAGAAGCACAGTTCCCTGGAAATTTCCCAGTATGCTCCGCTCACCTTAGGCGAATAGTCGAGGTCAACGAAGAAATACGTGTTTCCGCAGCCGTCCGGACGGAACATCTCAAGGGTTGTTGTGGCGGCATTGCGCCCGAAATCATAATGAAGTTGGATGTTTTGGCTGTTGGCCTTGATGGAGAATGCCATCAGAAGAAGTGCAACTGCACTTGTGATCTTGAATAATCGTTTCATAGTCACCTTTTCAGAATAGGCTGCAAAGATAATCATCATTTCCAATTCAACAAAGGCGCCTGGGGTGAATATATCACCAACAATCTTCACTACATGACGCTGGTCCCAGGAATTCTAAGTTTGGATCAATGAATATCGGTATTTTTTGATCCAAACGGACAAAATCAGTCAAAAGTTTGGCAAAACCGGACTTTTCCGAGATTACAATCAAAAAATGGCTCTATTCTTTGATTGTAAGTTGACATATGAGCATCTGCCTGCTGGACTGATAGCGGAGAATCATTTACTATCTGAACGTCAGGGTGAAGACCGTTGAGGTCTCGTCGCTTCCGGTCAGCGAGAGTGTTCCGTTGTGGAGCCTCATGATCTGGCGGGAGAGGCTCAGGCCTATGCCAGTGCCCTCCTGCTTGGTGGTATAGAACGGAACGAAGATCTCCTCCTGGCTTTCTCTGCTGATAGGGGAGCCGTCGTTTGTTACATTGATTATAACGTGTTCGGCCAGATTGATTTCGGCGCTGATTTCTATATGCCTTGCCTCTGCCTGAATCGCGTTCTTAACGAGGTTTATAAGAATCTGGGTTATCTGCCCCTCGTCAGCATAGAGCAGTATGTCGTCTGATTTTTCTATATATGTGCATTCTGCCCCGGACATCAGAGCCTGCTCTTTCGTCAGGCTTATCACCCTTTCTGCAAGTTCGCGGAAATAGAAGGCCTTCTTGACTGGAGGGGCGACTCTTGTCAGATTTCTGTATGAATCCACGAACTTTATCAGTCCTCTGGATGACTGGGAGATGGTGTCGAGCCCGTTTCTGACCTCTTCGTCCACGTTATCGAAATTCAGGAGAGTTTCGCTGAGCGAGGCTATAGGAGTGACCGTGTTCATGATCTCATGGGTCAGTACACGGATGAGTTTTGACCAGGATTGCTGCTCGTTCTCGGCTATCTCGCTGCTGATGTCGTTGAAGGCCACGACTCTGACGGCACTTTTCCCGATGGTGGCGGCAGAGGCAGTGAGGGAGATGGTCATTTTGCCGCTCTCGTTGTAGTAACTGGCCCTTTCCTCCTCCGAGTCAGTGACGGTGAGGAATGCGTTGTACAGTGATTCGCTGACAGGGCGGAGCTGGCGTATATGACCGAATGTCGCAATTCCCAGCAGGCTGAGCGCAGTCTTGTTGCAGTAGTTGACCCTGCCGTCCTGTTCGATTACGACTACTCCTGTCCTGACATGGTCGAGCATGAGGCCGAAGTATTTCTCCTGCTCGATGATCTCATGCCTTTCCTTGTCGAAGATGCTGCGCAGACGGTTGAGAGTGCGGTTGAACCGTCTTCCCAAAAGTCTCTTTTCGTCAAAACGGAAGTTAAGTTCCTTGTCTTCGAGGGCATCCAGCATATACGACACCTTGCCTCTCATCTTCCTGGATGTGATGAAAGAGGCGATGGCTGACGACAGCACTATCGCTGCCAGGATGATCAATATGATGGTTGAATCGCTCATTGGTCATTGCCGGCCTGACCGGCAATCTCTATATATTATACTTTTTCAGTTTAGAATAAAGCGTAGGCCTGCTGATGGACAGTGACCTCGCCACCATCGAGAGATTCCCGCCGAAGCGGCTCATGGCAGCTCGGATTGCCTTTTCCTCCGCCTGATCCAAGGTGTCTTCTCCGCTCATGCCGCTTTCGGCCACGGCATTCTGAACGGGTGCCAGTTGAATATCCTGGGCCTCCAGTGTCTCTCCTTCCGAAAGGATGACCGCCTTTTCAATGCAGTTCTGCAGTTCCCTGATGTTTCCGTTCCACCGGTATCCTTTAAGCATTGCTGCGGCCTCCGGTGCCAGTCCCTTGACCTCTCTTCTGTATTTTCCGGCATATCTTTCTATGAACATTTCTGCCAGCGGCACTATCTCGTCCGGTCTTTCCCGCAGTGCAGGAAGGTGAAGGTGCATGGTGTTTATCCTGTAATACAGGTCTTCCCTGAATTCCCCGTCACGCACCATCTTTTCAAGATCCCGGTTTGTGGCGCATATAAGACGTATATCCACAGGTATGGCCTTCGTGTCGCCGACCCTTGTGATTGTCCTGTTCTGGAGGGCTCTGAGCAGCTTTGCCTGGAGATGAAGGGGGATGTTCCCGACTTCATCAAGGAAGAGGGTGCCGCCGTCAGCCTGCTCAAATTTACCGGTATGGTCTGTGTGGGCGTCCGTGAACGCACCTTTCACATGTCCGAAGAGTTCGCTTTCGAAAAGGGTCTCTGTCAGAGCACCCAGGTCCACGCTGACTATCGGCCTGGAAGCTCTCTCCGAAAGTCTATGGATTTCAGAAGCGAGCACATCCTTTCCTGTTCCGTTTTCACCGGTTATAAGCACTGTCGCGTCAGTCGGGGCAATCTTATCTACGGTCCGTCTGATTGCAGACATGCTTTCTCCCTTTCCCCAGACCATGCTTGAAGTTGGATTCGTTGTCGTTTCGTCTTCCTTCGCAGCCTTTTTTGCCCTCTGTCTATAGGCCGAATCCAAGGTGCTGACAAGTTTGTCGTTCTCCCAAGGCTTCACGATGAAGTCGAACGCCCCGCGCTTCATTCCCTCGACAGCCAGTTGGATGTCGGCATAGGCCGTAAACAGCACCACCTCCACGTCAGGGCAGCGTTTCTTTATCTCGGAAAGCCAGAAAAGCCCTTCGTTTCCGGTGTTTATGTCGGTGTGGAAGTTCATGTCAAGCAGCACGACATCCGGCTGGAATTCAGCCAGTCGGCTGACGAGTTCCTTTGGCGACGGAATGAGTTCCACCTGTGCAAAATGCAGCGGCAGCAGCAGCTTCAGTGCAGCCCTGATTCCGCTGTTGTCATCAACTACCAATATTTTCGCTTTGCTCTTTGCCATAATCACTCAACTTCATTCATCTTCCATAAAGCCATCGGATGCTCCTTGATCCTTTCAACGATTTCATGGTCATCAAACAGAACCTCAGGCTTATATTCTCCTTGATTAAACGATTCTATAAAATCTTTCTCGGCATCTCCTGGGATGAGGAATCCTGACAAGAATGAGATAACGTTTGTTTTAGCCTCTTCAAAATCAAACTTCTCTGTCTTTTTAAGTACAGGGATTAAGGCAGACCTGATCTGAGGAAACTTGATGTTTCGGATCCTCTCAAACGAATACTCCTTTTCAGGTTTGTTCTTCCCTCCGACAGCAAGATAGAATACAACTATCTTTCGTAGCATATCCATCTGGTCTTCCTTGAAAATATTCTCTTTAATCATGCGATTGACATCATACATGTCTCTTGGAGCCGCTCTTTCAATCAATGCCTTTATCTTGCTGCCGAATAGTTCCAGCGGGGCTAAGGCATATACATCTACCTCTTCTATAAAAGGAACGGATGTCTTCCTGGTCAGAGGCTCAAGAATATGGGCTCTC
>CAZMNZ010000026.1:13322-19776 GCA_964567765.1 uncultured Muribaculaceae bacterium | reverse complement strand
ATATTCGAATATTATTGACAAAGTTATTTTATAATTAATTACATTTGTGCCGAACAATAACTTAACAATGGCAAAACTAATTTCTTTCAATCGCGCTGCCATTTCAATCATGCTTGCAGGCGCGACGGTTTTATCGTGCGTAAATCCAGACTATGACCTCTCCAAAGGCGTGGATATGGATATGACACTACTACAAAACACAACGATTCCGCTGGGTAATCTTGCTTCCGTTTCCGTGACAGATCTTTTCGGAGGAGAATCATCTGGACTGACTGTCAGTGAAAAAGGAGATCTTTCCATCACATTCGGTGGAGGTGAATCGAGAACATCGTTTGAGTTGCCTCTGATCGACATGGGAGGTGAAGACGGTTTCAAGTCAGGCAATACTACTGTGCACTTCAAAACCGGTGTAGTTGTCTCTGAAATTCCAGACATTGATACCGATAAGGAAATCCATTTCAGCGAAGTTGACGGACAGAAGGATCAGGATGGTGACGGTCTGCTTGACACATATATGGATATAGAAATCGACAAGGAACTGCCGAAAGAGATAAGGGATATCAAGGTCGTGACCATGAGCCATGCCAGGCTGAACTATATCTTCAATGTGAGTGAAGGAGGATTGCTTCATCTGAAGGAAGGCTTCACCATGGAATTCCCTCATTACATGGTTCTGGAAAAATATGATGAGACAGATACCAGGTTCACCTTGAAGGATGGTTATATTGTGATTTTCAATGAAGACACCTTTATCAGTCACGACAAACCGTTGACACTCCCGTTCCGTTTCAAGTCAGTGTATGGACATGAATATGACGACCAGGGCAAGCCTGTCAAGGATCTTCTGAGCATGGAGCCGCTTCTTGACGAGGAAGGCAACAAGAGGGCGACCCATCTGTTCCATACCGACAGAGTTGATATCGAGGGAGACCTTTATATCAAATACAGAGATTACGCTGATGCTCACATCGAGGTTCCTTCTAAACTTGATGTATATATGGCTGTGGAAATGGCTGACCTTGAGATGACTTCCGCAGAGATGAAGCTTGATGTCGACTTCACTGTCGAGCCGCAGCAGATAGAGATGAGTGGCAGCCTTGGAGGTATATTTGAAGACGAAGACAATGTTCTCGATCTGTATAATCCTTCAATTCTGCTTTCATTTGTCAATGAGTCACCTATGGCTCTTAATGTCAACGCTGACATCACTTCTCACGTAGGTTCCGAGGAAATATCTGTGCATATCGGAGATAAAGTGACTGATCCGATATACATCAGTCCGGACAGCGAAGAGGAATTCTGCCTTTCCGAACATGGAAATGAGAAAGGAAACAATGCAGAAGAAGTGATTGTACCCGGCCTCGCGAAACTGATTAAGGACATGCCTGACATGGTGGAGATCCATAATGTGGAAATTTCTCAGGATGACTCGTTTGTCAAGGTGAATGCAGACAGCGAGTTTGAAATGCTGTTCGGTTATGACTTAGCGACTCCTCTGGCTTTCGGAGAGGATCTTTCAATAGGTTTCTCATACGATATGGAACTTGGAGCGGATACCTCGACCGGAATGACTTCGCTTGTTCTGTCTATGAATATGGAAAACACAATTCCTCTGAACCTCTCCATAATAGGAACAGCCCTGGATGCTGAGGGCAATGAGATTGAAGATGTTGATGTCGTTCTTGAAGCAGAGATTGCAGGAGGTACGGTGAAGTCACCGGCAGTGACGCCAGTGCAGATTGTGATAACTGAGGCCTCCAAGCCGGTTTCCAAACTCAGACTTCAGATTGAGGCCACTTCTTCTTCCGAACTTGAAGGTGAAGTGCTTAACGTGGGTCAAAGCCTGAGCATGAAGGATATGGTCATCACGCTTCCTGATGGAATCTCTTTAAATCTTACCCCTGACAAAGAAAACTAGCCATACCATGAAAAGACTATCATATATATCATTGGCAGTTGCAATGTTTCTTATATCACTGCCATTGTCCGCACAGCAGAATCTCAGAAGCGGTTATTTTCTCGATGGTTACACCTATAAATATAAGATGAATCCTGCCTTAGCTCCGAACAGGGGATTCTTTGCCATGCCTCTACTTGGAAATGTCGGAATCGGCTTGGAAAGTAATCTGGGGCTGTCTGACTTCCTCTACCCTACTGAGTCAGGACGACTGACGACATTCCTCAGTCCAAGGGTGAAGAGCGAAGATTTCCTCTCAAGGATTTCAGATGACAACAAATCCAACATGAATCTTGATCTTGGAATCCTGGCATTCGGTTTCCGTACAGGAAAGTGTTTCCACACTGTGGATGTGTCAGCCCGGTTCGACAGTGGATTCAATCTTCCGGGAGGATTCTTCAGATTCATGAAGGTGGGAGCAGCTGACGACAACACTACATTTGACATCTCCAACCTGGGCATGAGGTTTTCATCAAGACTTGAGGTGGCCTATGGCATCTCCCGTTCATTCCTCGATGAGTCGCTTCGTGTCGGCCTGAGGGCAAAAGCGCTGCTTGGCCTTATCAGAGCTGACATCGCCATGGATAAGATGTCAATGGAGATGAGTTCGTCACGCTGGGCGATAGAGGCTCACGGACAGATGCATGTGTCTGCACCAATGTCATTCCAGACCAAGGGAGAGACAGGTAATGCTGAGAATCCGGCACACAATGATGTGATCGACTGGTCTACCCCAATTGACACAGATGGACTTATTGAAAATCTGAAGAGTCCGAGCCTTGGATTTGCTTTGGACCTTGGAGTCACATACGATTTCCTTGAATATTTCACAGCATCGCTTGCAGTGTTGGACATGGGTATGATGTCATGGAAATACAGCATGACAGCCGAGACTCCGACCACAAGCTGGGAGTTCACGGGATTCGAGAGTACTGATACGGATCAGATCGGAGAGCAGCTTTCATCCATGGCCGAAGATATGATGAGCGCATTCAACTTTCATATGAAGGAGCGCAACATCAATCAGTCTCTCCCTCTGGCTATGACAGTAAACGCAGGAATCGAGGCGAGGATGCCTTTCTACGACAGGCTGGCCTTCGGTCTGCTCTACACTCAGAGGATAGAAGGTGCATATTCATGGTCTGAAGGCCGTGTGGCTGCTACGCTGACTCCACTCAGATGGTTCAGCCTTTCCACCAATTATGCTTTTTCACATTTCGGACACTCATGGGGTGGAGCGCTCAACATAAACTTCCCAGGTTTCGGACTTTTTGTGGGAATGGACTCCTTTGCACCGCTTCTTAATGTGACTCCACAGTACATCCCGATCGATGACCTCAATACAAACCTGGCATTCGGAATCAATTTCCTCTTCGGAAAATATCACGGACGCTATCAGAAAAAAGACAAGTCTGACAAATAACGCACAAAGGCTTACCCCAGGTAAGCCTTTGTTCTTTTCCAGTTTCCGTATCCAAGGTCGGAATCCTTTATCAACAGATTCAGAGTCATCCCATCAGGGAAACTTATTCCGCTGACCGGTTCGCTGGCCAGTTGAAGCAGATTGAGAAGGTCCGGATACTTCCCTCTCGTATCGCTTCCTGACGGAGTACCAAGCAGTTTGATTCCTTCTGCATCGTCCTCGCATTCTTCAAAGACTATTTCCAGTTCGCCTTCCGTGAGTTGCTGGCCTTCATCGTCAACCATCATGCATGTCTGGAAGGTCTCGAAATTGATCGTCTTTGCATATTTCACGGCGATATGTCCCTTAGGCCATTCCCCTTCTCCCTGCTCTGTCGGTGATTCATATCCAAGCCACTGGTCTATCGCGGCAAAGAAATACAGCATGCCCTCGTGAGGCAGTTTCCCTTCCTTGTCGAACGGAGCGATGTCTTCGCAGTTGATCTGACAGATGAAGGTAAGCGGATAGTCAAAGGTCTCTCCGTCTTCTGTCACTTCCACTGTGGGATACTGCATGTTTTCCGGCATGTCCGGGTCGCCCCACCACTTGCTTCCGCAGAAGAGGATGCGTTCTGTCTTGTTCAATGTCAGTCTTATAGCCATGTCATTTAGTCTTTGTGGTGCGAAAATAGTAAAAAATCACAATACTATATCCAAAAATTCCTATCTTTGTCTGATGTGCTAAACCTAACTGATTATGTCAATTCAAATTAAGACTGTAACCACAAGAAAAGACCTCAAGACTTTCGTGAGATACGCCAACAAGCTTTATAAGGGAAACAAATATTATGTGCCGTCGATGCCATTCGACGATATGAACACTCTGGACAAGGAGAAGAACGGTGCCTTTGATTTCTGCAAGGCGGAATACTATCTCGCATACAAGGACGGAGAAGTAGTGGGCAGAGTGGCAGCGATAGTCAACTACAAGGCGAACGAAGCCTGGAAGGTAGATCAGGTCCGTTTCGGATGGTTTGACTTCATCGATGACCTGGAGGTCTCCAAGGCACTTCTCGATGCTGTGGTGGCCTTTGGAAAGGCCCACGGAATGACCCAGATCGTGGGGCCTCTCGGATTCACCGATTTCGATCCCGAAGGCATGCTGGTCGAGGGATATGACCGCGTGAGCACCATGGCCCTCATATACAATCATCCTTACTATCCGGAGCACATGAAGAAGCACGGATATGTGAAGGAGACCGGCTGGGTGGAGTATCGTATCACTATTCCTGATGTCCTTCCGGAAAAACATGTCAAGATTGCCGGGATTGTCAAGGAAAGATATAATCTCAAGATAGTCAAGAAGACAAAAAGGCAGATCCGCAAGGAGAAATACGGTCATAAACTTTTCAGACTCATAAACGAGACCTATTGTGTACTCTATGGATATTCCCTTCTTTCGGAGAAGCAGATAGACCAGTATGTGGATGTATATCTCGGTCTTGTCGATATGGAGATGCTTACGTTCATCGAAGATTCCGAAGGTGAACTCATCGGAGCCGGAGTCACCATTCCGTCGATGGCTGAGGCTCTGCAGAAGTGCAACGGAGAGATATTCCCGTTCGGGTGGTACTATCTTCTCAAGAGCATGTACTGGGGCAAGCCGGACACTCTTGACATGCTGCTGATCGGCGTAAGGCCGGACTGGCAGAACAAGGGCGTCAACTCCCTTCTCTTCGTGGAGCTTTTCCAGCGCTACAAGAAGATGGGATTCAAGTATGCCGAGACAAATGCCAACCTTGAAACCAACGCCAAGGTGCAGGCGATGTGGACTCCGTTCGAGAGGGAGCAGCATAAGAAGCGTTGGGTCTTCGGAAAGGAAATTTAGATTTCTCGATTAACTCGAAACGACAATAATGGGAGACGACAATATAGGAAGAAGCAGGATGCTGCCGCCCCTGCCTGAAAGAATGAGGCCACATGACCTAGACGGTTATGTGGGGCAGAGGCATCTTGTGGGCAAAGGCTGCATTCTCAGGAATATGATTGAGAGCGGAAATCTCTCTTCATTCATTCTCTGGGGTCCTCCGGGCGTGGGAAAGACCACGCTTTCACATATTGTCGCCAGATCCCTCGGACGCGAGTTCTTCACCCTTTCTGCTGTAAGTGCCGGTGTGAAGGATGTCCGTGACGTAATAGACCGTGCCCGTTCCAATTCTCTTTTCTCCGGCGGTACAGCGCCGATTCTCTTTATAGACGAGATCCACAGGTTCAATAAGGCTCAGCAGGATGCGTTGCTTGGGGCTGTTGAAGACGGAACGATAGTCCTGATAGGTGCGACCACCGAGAATCCTTCGTTTGAAGTGATAACTCCCCTTCTTTCACGCTGTCAGGTCTTTGTGCTGAAGTCTCTTCAGAAAGAGGATCTGCAGCAGTTGCTGGACAGGGCCTTGTCGGACGATGAGGTGCTCAAGCACATGAAGATCACTGTAAAGGAGACAGACGCACTCTTCAGATATAGTGCAGGTGATGCGCGTAAACTCCTTAATATACTGGAAATTGTGGTTGGCTCTTTTGTGGGTGGAGAGGCTGTGGTGATAGATAATAAGAGGGTGACTTCCTGCCTTCAGGAGAACACGGCCATATACGACAAGGGCGGCGAGATGCACTATGATGTGATCTCTGCATTCATCAAGAGTGTGCGCGGATCTGATCCTAATGCTGCCGTGTATTATCTTGCCCGTATGCTGGATGGAGGAGAAGACCCGCTTTTCATCGCACGCAGGCTCTGCATTCTGGCAGCAGAAGACGTAGGTCTTGCCAATCCGAATGCCCTTCTTCTGGCCAATTCCACATTTCAGATAGTTCATTCCATCGGCATGCCGGAGGCTCGTATCCCTCTTGCAGAGTGCACGATCTATCTTGCATCCTCAGCAAAGAGCAATTCGGCTTATATGGCTATAAATGAGGCCCTTGCAGTGGCTAAGGATACTCAGATGGCAGCTGTTCCGCTGTATCTTCGCAATGCTCCGACAAAACTGATGGAAGAACTCGGCTATTCAGACGGATACAAATACGCTCATGACTATCCGGGGC
>CAZMNZ010000026.1:0-13222 GCA_964567765.1 uncultured Muribaculaceae bacterium | reverse complement strand
CTGGAATTCATGCCGGAGGAACTATCCGGAAAGAAATTCTACGAGCCAGCCGATAACAAGCAGGAGGATGTGCTCCGGGCACGTCTGGAGGGACTTTGGCCTAAGTATTATAAATAGTAGTCATCAGAACGGATAGCCGACGCCGAAGTGGAGTGCATAGCCGTCTCTCTTGAACCATTGGTCTGGCCCAACCCACTTCATCTCTCTTGCAGGGTCGTGAACCTTGAGACCGAGGTCAAGACGCAGGAGCATGAATCCGAAGTTCAGCCTCAATCCCACACCCCAGTTTGCTGCGATGCTTTCTCCGAAGGTGTCCCATCTGATCATGGACTCCTTGCCGGCCTGAGTACCGTCATCCTTGAGCGTCCACACATTTCCGGCATCGACAAAGACTGCTCCGGCCACTTTCCAGAACATATTGAAGCGGTATTCGATATTGGCTTCAAGTTTCATGTCTCCAGTCTGGTTCGGAATGACGAACGAGGTGTCCATCGGAGAAAGTCCCGGACCCACTGTCCTTGCCTGCCATCCTCTGAGGCTGTTTGAACCTCCTCCATAGAAATGCTTCTCAAACGGCAGCGCAGATGAGTTTCCGTATGCATAACCGGCTCCGGCAAGGAGTCTTGTCGCTATCGACTGACCTCCGTTGCGCCCGAATATCCATGTTCTGCCCAAGGTTATTTCAGAGCGTACAAACTGTGAATAAGGGGTGTTCCAGATTGTTGCAAAACCGTCCTGATCCCTCTTCATCAGAGGCTTGAAAAGACTGAGCATGTTTCCGGCTATGTCGAACTGGAATCTCGTGTAGAAGAAACTTTTGGTTGGTATGCTTGCCGCATCTGTCGTATAATACAGGGTCATGCCGGAACCAAGGTCAAAGTGATCCTGGTAGGCATATCTGAGGAACGGGTCGTTTGCGAGGGTCTTGTAGAAATCCGGATCCAGATTGAATAGACGGACAATATTCAGTTGCAGCGGATAGGCCTGGTAGTAGAACCTGCTGCCTACCCTTCCGTTATAGCCGTAGGATGTGGATATGATGTTTCTCGTATATTCCGGTCTGTCCTGATAGTTATAACTTATGTTAATGTCGGTTCTTGGAATCTCACCCTTGAAATATCTGTACGGAAGCGGGAAGAACTTAGGAAAACTGAGTCCGGCCGACACTCCGAATTCGTTTGAACGCACAGAATCGTTGAACTTGAACTGGAAGTTGCCCATGAAACTGAGATTCAGCCATTCTCCACCGCGGAATATGTTCTTGTGGTAGTATGACAACTGAGGTGAGACACCCAACAGGCCAGATGAGTTTGTGGATCCCTCAAGATTGACCTTGAAACCCTGGAGTTTTGACTGAGAAAGGGAAATCGAGCAGTCCACAAGGTTTGTGTCTGCCTGGGTCATTCCTATGTTCACACTGTTGAACACCCTCAATGAAGCCAGGCGGGAATAGGTCTGGTTGACAATGTCGGAACTGTAAGGTGCTCCAGGAATGATGGTGTTCAGTTCCTTGAGGACCTTGTCCTTTATCTTCAGTGTCTTAGGATAGGTTATGCTGACATCGTTGAAGTAGAACTTGCGGATCGGCTCAGCCTCCTTTGCTGTCTCATTTCTAGTATATTCGTTGACTGTCAGATGCAGAAGTGCGGAATCCTGGCATGTAAGCGTGTCTGCTTCAAAGAAATAAAAGTTCTTGTTGAATGTGTAGAACCCCTTGTTGCGCATGTCGGCGCTTGATCTTTCTGTTTCCGCTTCAAGAGCGGATTCCGAGAGATAATCTCCCACTTTGACAGTCATCGCTGATGTGTCCTTCAGAAATTCCTCAGAGAATTCCCCACCTTCCGGAAGGGTGATCGAGAGTTGTCTGATAGGATAGCGCTTGCCCAGCGTGACATTATAAGTAACGTTGACTTTCTTTCTCTTCACGGAAATGCGGCTTTCGACCTTCGAGTCGAAATATCCGAGATATTCAAGACGGTTTTCGAGGTTCAGGATGGAATTGTCCACCTGTTCGGCCTCATAGACGACAGGAGCGACGCCGATCTTGGTCACGAACTTGTCCCAGCCTTTTCCCTTGCCGTTCTGCCAGTTATACACGTTAAGGAAAGGATTCCAGCCGAATATGAAATAAGAATTGGGCTTCTGCTTGAGATAGGGCTGGAGTTGGTTGGGATTGAAATGCTTGTCGTTCAGGATTTCGATTTCATTCTTCGCAAGACGATATTCGTTGTCCTGCAAGACCTTAGTAGTGCTGCAGGAGATCAGACAGGCAAATGCCATGAGAACTGTCGCTATGCGTCCTAAACCTTTCATAAGATGATAATCTTACAAATTTACCTTAATTTCGTCTTTTCTCAAAATTTTAGCCATAATTTGTGCAGTCCTGCTCCATTGCTTTCTCTTGTTTTACGTTACCTTTCCCCTAAATCCCCTTTCTCGGAAAGGGGATTTGCTCTCGACCAGAAGGTCTCGAATATAAGGTCTTTCGCGTTGCGAAAGTTAAGTTACCTATATTGCGAAAAAATGTATAAATTTGTAGGATTGTATCAATATGATGAGTATGGTATCTATATCTAATAATGAGATAAAGAGGGTTAAATCCTTGCAGCAAAAGAAGTTCAGAGACGAAATGGGGCTCTTTGTCGTGGAGGGTGAGAAGATGGTGGAAGAAGCCTGCAGCTCAGCCCTGACAGTCGAGAAGGTATATTATCGTGATGAGATCGGTCAGGAGGTAATGGGCAGGATATCTGCTTTGAACTCCCCTTCTCCTGCTCTTGCGATGGTGCGCAAGCCTTCAGACGTGTATATTGTCACATCCGATCTGAAATCCATGATATCCAAGGGCGGACTCTATCTCGGACTTGACACCATACGTGATCCCGGCAACCTTGGAACCATCCTCAGAATAGCCGACTGGTTCGGTATTGATGCTGTATTCGCAACCCGTGATACTGTGGATCTGTTCAATCCGAAGGTGGTTCAGGCCACTATGGGAGCCATATTCCGTGTAAAGTTTCATTATGTGGATCTGCCGGAACTTTCGAAAGGCATCCTGCAGGCCGGAGGCAAGGTCTATGGCACTTTCCTCGACGGAGAGAACATGTATCAGAGAAATCTTGAGACAGGATGCGGTGCTCCTGTCATGATAGTGATCGGGAACGAGTCTGCGGGTATTTCAGACGCCATGTCTGAACTGGTCTCTGACCGTCTCTATATACCTCCGTATCCCGCGGATAACTCAGGTTCGGAATCTCTCAATGCGGCCATAGCCACGGCCCTGACAGTGGCAGAATTCAGACGCAGAACTATATGAACACGATAGAACCGGTATTGCTTAAGGAACTGAATTCCACTGACTACGAATCCCTGATCAACTACAGGATCAGGAAGATCCTCATGATATGCAGCAGTTATGACGCCTTCATCCTTGAGGAGGACGGTCAGATAGAATCACAGATATACCATGAATATATCGAACTCAATCTGAGCAATCCTCCTAAGTTCATCTGGGTGCATACGGCTGCCGAAGCCCGTGAACTTCTGAACACCGTTGTCGGAATCGACATGGTCATGTGCATGTACAACGTCACGGACAAGGATGTCTTCAAACTCGCTTCGGAGATGAAGGTGGAAAGGCCGACTCTCCCTTTCGTGCTTCTGACCCATTTCTCCAAGGAAGTCTATCGCCGACTTGCCCTTCAGGATACGTCTGGAATAGATTATATGTTCTGCTGGCATGGAAATGCAGACCTTATCGTGGCGATCGTCAAACTTTTCGAGGACCTCAAGAATGCAGAGCATGACATTCTGGGCGTAGGAGTTCAGGCGATTCTTCTTGTTGAAGACTCCGTGAGATATTATTCGACATATCTGCCTGAATTGTACAAACTTATCCTTGCGCAGACCCGCGAATTCCTGGCGGAGACGATAAATGAGCAGCAGAGAAAGATACGTAAGCGTTCGCGTCCGAAGATCCTTCTGGCAACCAATCTGGACGATGCGATGGCTATGTACGAGAAATATAAGTCCAACCTGCTGGGAGTGATCTCGGATGTGGGATTCACAGTGCATAAGGGAGAGGCTCCGGAGAAGGAGAAACTGGATGCCGGAATCGATCTTGTCAAGCATATAAAGGCTGACGACCCGATGATGCCGATTCTTCTACAGTCGTCCCAGGACAGCATTTCCACTGAGGCGGAAAGACTTGGAGTGGGATTTTTGAGGAAATATTCCAAGACCCTGATGCTCCAGTTGTCAGACTATATAAAGGAAGAGTTCGCGTTCGGTGATTTCGTATTCAGAGATGCAGACCGCATGGAATATGGCCGTGCAGCCAATCTTAAGGAACTGGAGAAGATGATGCGGGAAGTCCCGGATGATATCCTTCTTGCCAACACCTCGAAGAACATGTTCTCGAAGTGGTTCCTTGCACGAGGACTGTTCACTCTTGGAGTCAAGTTCAAGACAGTCAGTGAGAGTCACTTCGCCACCGTGGGTGATCTTCGTGACTATGTCTCTCAGCAGATTCATGATTTCCATGCACTGACCGGTCGTGGGGTGATAGCCCGTTTCGATGCGGACAACTACGGCAGGCATATATGGTTTTCGCGCATGGGAGATGGCTCGCTGGGTGGCAAGGCCCGTGGTCTGGCCTTCCTGAACAGCATGGTTTACAAGCATAATCTGGCTTCGAGATATGACAACGTGAAGATATCCATTCCAAGGACAGTCGTCATTGCAACCGACTATTTCGACCAGTTCATAGTCGAGAATGACCTTCAGTATGTGATCGATTCAGATATTTCAGACGAGGAAATCCTCTCTGAATTCGTTGCCGCGCGTCTGCCGGAGGAACTCATGGACCAGCTCAGAGTCTATGTGGATTCCGTGCGTTCCCCTCTTGCCGTCCGCTCCAGTTCTAAACTTGAAGACAGCAGTTATCAGCCTTTTGCAGGAGTTTATTCCACCTATATGATTCCTTTGGTGGAGAACAGGAACCAGATGCTCCGTATGCTTGGCAAGGCCATAAAGAGCGTCTATGCGTCTGTATTCTATTCCGGCAGCAGGACCTATATACAGACGACAGCCAATCTTCTGAGCGAAGAGAAGATGGCCGTTGTGGTTCAGAGCATCTGCGGATCGGAACATGACGGGCTCTACTACCCTATGATGTCCGGCGTTGCACGTTCCGTGAACTTCTACCCTATCGGAAACGAAAAGCCGGAAGATGGTATCGTGGATCTCGCATTCGGACTTGGAAAGACTGTCGTGGACGGAGGCAACACCTTGAGGTTCAGTCCGAAATACCCGAAGAAGATCCTTCAACTTTCAGATCCGAAACTGGCTCTCAGAGACACCCAGAAGATGATGTATGCCTTGGATCTTCGCCCTGGCGCGTTCAAGATTTCCATGAATGAAGGAGTCAATCTCTCTCACTCATCCGTTGCGGATATCCTTCCAGGATATTCCCATCCGGAACTTGTCGCGTCCACTTTCAGTGCGGAGAACAACAGAATGGTTCCCGGCATATCGGCAAGAGGCCCGCGTGTAATTTCCTTTGATTCCATCCTCAAATACGGAAGATATCCTCTGGCACAGATAATCAAGGATATTCTTCAGATATGCAAGGAGGCATTGATGTGTGATGTGGAGATTGAATTTGCAGCAGACCTTGATTATCGTTACAATGATAATGCGCTTGTTCTGAAGTTGCTTCAGGTGCGTCCGGTCGGGGAATACGGTTCCGACAACACGGTTTCCATCGAGACAGCACTTCAAAGTATGGATAAAGTTCTGGTCAGATCATCCAAAGCACTTGGCTCTGGTCATCTGGAGAACATCACCCACATCATTCACGTTCCTTCTGACACCTTTGACAGTGCAAGGACAAAGGATATGGCTGCTGAGATTGCCCGTTTTAACAATATCGTCAAGAATGAGGGCGGATCTTATCTCCTTATCGGTCCCGGACGATGGGGCTCTTCCGATCCTTGGCTTGGAATCCCGGTTTTATGGAGTGACATATCCGAGGCCAGGATCATAGTTGAAAGCGCGATCCCAGGCTATCAGATAGAACCGAGCCAGGGCACACACTTCTTCCAGAACATCACTTCCCTCGGTGTCGGATATCTTACTGTCGATACTGTAAGAGGTGACGGTTATATAGATGAAAAAGCCGTCTCAGAACTTGAGACGGTCTGTGAAGGCGAGTTCACAAGGCTTTATAAGGCTCCTCACGGGCTTGATGCCTATATTGACAGATCTTCTAATGAGGCTGTCGTTGGGTATTAGATAAATATTTTATAATTAAGCCGCAAAACAATTGTGTTTATACCGATAACATTTTTGTTTTGCGACTGATTTTATACCAATGTGATGATTTTCCCGTCAAATGGTGGGATGGTGATTTCGATTATCTTGCCAGGATGCATTGATTCTGTAACCGGAATCCCCATCCACTCGAATGCGTGATCCGGAATGGTGATCTTCATTCTTGCTTCCTGACCAGAGAAGTTGGCTGCAATAAGAAGAGTGTGATCTTCGTGATCACGAAGAAAGACAAAATGCCTGTTCTTGTCGAATCCGTCCGAACTCATGTTGCAGTAGCACAAGTCATATGTCGTTCCCTTTATGACGGCCTCGTCACTTGCCGCTACTCTTACTGCTTCAGCAAACCTGCAGAAGACCTCAGCCTCTTCATTCTTGAGTCCTGCCTTGACCAGTTTCTTCGGGTCAAGAGACCTGTACTCCCCTGTCCCGATCACTTTTCTCAGCCTTCTTACTGATGAGATGCTCCACCAGTCGAAGATGGTGGTTCTGCCGTCACGTCCGCTGAAACCTTCTTCATCCATTCCTCTCTCTCCGACTTCCTCTCCGAAGTAGATCATGAATGGGGCGGTGTTAAGGAAAAGCGAGACAAACAACGGTGCAAATGTCTTGTATGCGTCTTTGCCGAAGAAATCAGATGCAAACCTGTGCTCGTCGTGGTTTTCAAGGAAGTTAAGCATATATGGCTGGAGATCGCTCAGGAACTGCCAGTTGCGGGTTATTCCTGTTGCAGACTGCCAGAGTTCTACCGGCATGCCGTTGTCTTCTACATTCTTCTCCACCACTGTCCTCAGTGTGTCGTAAAGTCCTGACTTATCATAAAGGAAGTCAAAGCCCACTTCGCGTACATATTCCCCGTAAAGTTCCTTTTTATAGACCTCAGCAATGAATATAACCTGAGTATATGCCTTCTTGACCTCTGCAATCAGCCATTTCATGAATTCAGGCGGCACGAGTTCCACCATATCGCAGCGGAATCCGTCCACTCCCTTTCCAGCCCAATAAAGAAGGATATCAAGCATCTTGTCCCATGTCCCGGTGTGAGAGTCTCCATAATTTATCTTGACTGTCTCATACCAGTCATTGATTCCCGGAGCCGGGCTGTAACAGTTGTTTCCTGTTGCCATTGCCGGAGTCTCTTCATATGGCTTCATGCCCTTTGGAGCAGGTGTCGGAAGACTCAGAGACTGGCCCGGATAATAGAAGAAGTCGTTTTCACTCTTCCAGTGCACGCTCTTGTCGTCATCAGCGCCAAGAACGGGATGTCCCTCCACAGGGGAAACCTTGCCGTAATCCCTGGCAACATGGTTCGGCACATAGTCCATGATGACCTTCAGTCCAGCCTTATGGCTTCTCTCAATGAGTGCTTCGAACTCCTCGATCCTCTTCTGAGGGTCATCCGCCAGATATGGGTTGACGTCGTAATAGTCACAGATTGCATATGGAGAGCCTGCCTTGCCCTTTACGAACTGAGGATGCGACGGCATGCTGCCTTCCTCCGAACTCCGGGTGGAGTGGCGCAATATGCCCGTATACCATACATGGCTGCATCCAAGCCATTTGAGGTAGTCAAGTGTGGCAGTATCTATGTCAGAGAACTTTCCTGTGCCGTTGTCGGTCAGAGAGCCGTTCTTCTTAGGTCTCACCTTATCGTTGCCCCATAGACGAGGCAGCATCTGGTAGATTATCGGTTTGTTCATTGTCTATTGATTATGCGTATTTGAATTCCATGTAAGTTGCTCCTATGGCATCATTGAAACTTCCTCCGATGAAGCCGACCAGATCGCCCTTTTCAATCTTTCCGTCATTGATAAGGGTCTTGAGTGCGCTTGCCACCATGCTTTCCTTCGACTCGTGCTTGTCGAAAGGATATGGATAGATGCCGTAGGTCATGGCCAGTTCCCTCATCGTGAAGTCCTGGTAGCACATTGCGTACACAGGTACCTTGGGTCTGAACTCGGTCAGGTAGCGTCCGGTCCTGCCTGTCCATGTGTCAAAGACAATTGCCTTTACCGGCAACTGGACTGTGGCTTCCACAAGATTCCTTGCAAGTGTGGCTGCAATCGGTTTGAGAGTGGCGTCCAACTTTATATCCAGTGACACGTCGAGGGAATCCTCTACCTCCATCGCTATCTTTCTCATCGTGCTGACAGCCTCCACAGGGTATTTACCGCTCGCTGTCTCTCCGCTGAGCATTATAGCATCGGTTCTCTGGAAGATCGCGTTGGCAATGTCTGTGACCTCCGCCCTTGTAGGACGCGGATTCTCGATCATGCTGTGAAGCATCTGTGTGGCGATGATCACCGGCTTTCGGAATGCACGGCACTTGTTGACTATATCTCTCTGCAACAGCGGAATCCTCTCTGCCGGAATCTCCACTCCGAGGTCTCCCCTGGCGATCATTGCTCCGTAGCAGTCGAACAGGATCTCTTCCAGATTGTCAATGCCCTGCTGATTCTCGATCTTTGCGATTATCTTGATATGACTCTTCGCTTCGTCGAGAATCTTCTGTATTTCGAGAATATCCTCCTTGCTCCGTACGAAGGAGTGAGCAATGAAGTCTATGTCGTTTGCTATGGCCCATCTTACGAACATCCTGTCTTTGTCAGTAAGCGCAGGAAGTGATATATATACGTTAGGAACGTTGACACTCTTTTTGCCTTTGATCACTCCTGAGTTCCTTACGTTGCATTCCAGCCTTTCCTCTGTCTTGTTCCTGACGAGAAGTTCGACGGAGCCGTCGTCTATCAGAATCCGTGAGCCGACCGGAACATCGTGCACGAAAGTGCTGCAGTTTGTATACAGCGTATCACCTCCGCAGATTCCTTCCGCATTGTCGTATATATACAGTATATCTCCGTTTCTGACTTCAAGACCGCAGCCCTCCTTCATGGCCGTCAGACGAACTTCCGGACCCTTGGTATCTATGAGAATGGCAATCCTGTCGGAAACCGCCCTGACATTGTCCACTATCTTCTGTGCACCTTCCGGAGTAGCGTGCGCGGAATTGATTCTGACCACGTTCATGCCGTTCTCATAAAGGGATCTGATAAACCCTACCTCACAATTAAGATCGGAGATCGTGCATATTATCTTAGTCTTCTTCTGCTTCATTGGGATAGTCCGTTTTTTGGGGCTGCAAAACTACAAAAAATTTACCAGCAAACTGCAAGAAAATTCCATTGTGAAGGTTTTTACGACAAATTGACTATCTTTGCGTTGTACTATAACCGATCTGAATATGCGAAAACCTAAAACCCCAAGGGAACACTCATGGTTCCTTAAAGCATTCCGTACATATCTCCAGTATGTGAATTCCGGTATGTATTTCCGCAAGGAACATGTCATTGGCATAGAAAACGTACCCGCCAACGGCACTCCGGTCGTGCTGGTTTCCAATCATCAGAACTGTCTTAATGACCCCCTCTGCGTGTGTCTTAAACTTACAGACAGACGAATGAACTTCCTTGCACGTGCCAATGTGTTCAAGAATCCGATATTCAACAAGGCTCTGAGGGCAATGGGACTTCTCCCGGCCTACCGCATGGGATATGAAGGATATAAGGAAGTCCTCAGAAATCAGGAGACCATTGATGACGCCTGTCAGGCACTGGCCGACGGTGAGACTGTGATGCTCTACCCAGAGGCCGGACATCAGGACAAGAGATGGCTTGGAATCTTCAAACTGGGATATCTCAGGATTGCGTTTGCAGCAGCCGAAAAGATGGAGTTCAAGGAGGACGTGATGGTGCTCCCGTCATGCAACCACTATTCGAACTATTTTCACGCCCGTACTGACATGATGATCAAGTTCGGCAAGCCTATCTCTCTTAAGCCATATTACGAGCGCTATCAGGAGGCACCTCGTGAAACCATGATGGAGATCAACAGGATCGTTCGTGCGGCGATTCAGGAGATGATGCTTCATGTCGACGACCTTGAGCACTATGACCAGATCGACTTCCTTCGCGAGAACGAATATGGGAAGATCTTTGCTGAGAGAAACGGATTCAAATTCAACTACTTGCCTTCAAAACTTCTTTCCGACCAGAAATTCGTCAATGAAATTCAGAAGGCAACACAGGAAAGGCCTGAGGAGATGGAGGAAATTTTCAAGGATACCGCTTATCTGGCAGATGAACTGAAACGACTCAACATCCGAGACTGGCTCTTTGCGAAGAAGTCCGGAGTCAGTGCAGCTGCACTCAGAGGCCTTGGACTTCTGATATTGCTGCCGCTTTTCGTCGTTTCCATCATCCCGACATTCCTGCTCTTCCTTATCCCTAAGATCTTCCTCAAGACACTCATCAAGGATCAGATGTTCGTGAGCACATTTAACGTTGCAGTCAGCGCTCTGATCACAGTTCCTATATGCCTGATCATTCCTATTGTGCTCCTGTGGGTGTATCTCGGCTTCTGGTGGGCATTAGGATATCTTCTTGCCTTTCCTCTGATGTTCATCCTCGCATGGAACTACATGCGTATGTTCATGAAATTCATCGGTGCATGCAACTTCGTCAGAAGAAAGAACAGAGCAAAGGTAAAGGAACTCAAGAAACTCAGAAAGAGCATCTTCAAGCGTCTTGACGATATACTGAAATAGAAATTATCGACACTGAGAGCCGGTCCGCGAATATTCGGGACCGGCTCTCTATTTTTGTACTGTTTAAAAGGAGAGGAGGGCAAGGTAGTCGTAGTGATCGCCTACTTCCAGGAGTTCAGCCTTGAAACCGTGTTCTTCGGCTGCGGCATGAAGAGTCGAGAAATCAAGGTAGAGCCAGTCGAAAGGTTCGCCGAGCATGCCTTTGTATTCCATCCGGTAGTCCAGTTGGCCATAGTAATCGCCGGCAAGGTCTATCATCATGCTTCCATCCTCTTCTTCAAAGAGATAACACAAGTCACTTGAATCAATTATTACGCTACCTCCCGGTTTCAGAAGCATCTTGAGACGGCTGAAGAATTCCGGGATTCTCTCCATCGTTCTGATGATTCCTGTGCCGTCTATGGCATGTGCCTCCTTCCCCATCTGCTTAAGCGCTGAACTATGACAGCCGCTGCCCGCTCCCACGTCCAGAATCCTGCCCTGGGCCAGTTCCAGCGCCTTCTGTTCTAGACGAGGCATGTCCTTATATGTTCTGAACAGGTCTGCCACAGGAATCTCGTCATCCTCGAACATTGAGGAATGTACAATGAGTTTTCCGGCCTTGCCGGTCTTGTGGTAGTCATATATGGCCGCTCCCATCGGATCTGCCGTCGCGTTCTGTATCTTCATGTTGCCTTGGATTTTCTGCTGCAAAATTAGGAATTTTACTATATTTACGGGCAATTTTTCAAAAACAGTAGAAATGAACAGAATTCTTACACTTTTTGCGTGCCTCGGTCTGGCTGCCTGCGCTTCTCAGCCTGCATCGGTCGACCGTATGACACATGATCCTAATGCAACTAACACTGAGACCATCCTTCATGTCTGGAGTTGGAATTTCCCGACGATTGCAGAGAATATGAAGCAGATCGCCGATGCCGGCTATACAATGCTTCAGACTTCTCCTGTCAATGCCTGCTTCAGTCCTGAGGGAGCCAACATCAAGATTCTTGACGAGAAGGAAGGCAACTGGTACCACTATTATCAGCCTACCGACTGGACCGTCGGAAACAATATCGTCGGAACAGAGCAGGAAATGAAGGCTATGCTGGATTCGGCGAAGAAATATGATATCCGTGTGCTTGTGGACGTGCTTCCTAACCACACGGCTTTCGATATCGATCTTGTCACTGATGAGTTCTATGCTGCTGTAGGCGGCCGTGACAAGATGTTCCATACGAAAGGTCTTGAAGGAATCCAGGACTATAACGACCGCACCCAGTGCACACACCAGGGTGTTGGCGGTCTTCCTGACGTGAACACCGAGAATCCGCTTTTCCAGAAATATTATATGGGATTCGTGAACAAACTCATCGAGATGGGTGTACGCGGTTTCCGCTACGACACTGCAAAGCATATCGGTGTGCACTCAGATCCTCTTGACACTGAGGCAGGTGTGGCCGAAAACGACTTCTGGGATGTCGCTACCGGACGCAAGGAAGTTCTCGGAGTGTCGCTCTGCATCCCTTACGACAGCCTTTTCGTGTATGGAGAAGTGCTTCAGGACAGGAACGTTCCTGAGGAGGAATATGCCGGTTACTTCGGACAGACCGCTTCAAGTTATGGTCATGTGCTTCGCGAGGCACTTTGGAGAAGGAACGTGAAGGATCTTGACCTTGTTTCATGGCATCACAGAGCTGCTCCTGAATACCTTACAACCTGGGTGGAAAGCCACGATACGTACTGCAACGCAAATGAAAGTGCCGGTCTGACAGACGCTCAGATTCGTACAGGATGGGTGTTCCTGACAGCACGTCAGAACGGTACTCCTCTCTTCTACAGCCGTCCTATGAACTCTACACGTGAGAACTACTTCGGAGACAACCTTCTCGGAGCAAGAGGAAACGATGAGTTCTTCCATCCTGAAGTGGTGGCGGTCAACAAGTTCCGTAAGGAGATGGCTGGCCAGGTGGAGGATATAAGATTCTCTGAGGATGGAGAAGTAATCCTTGTAAATCGTGGTGATAAAGGTGCAGCAGTAGTGAATCTTGCAGCAGAGTCAAACGCAGTTGAACTCCCTACAGGACTTGCTGACGGAGAATATGCTGATGTGGTCTATGACCGGACTTTCGCAGTCGAGAGCGGAATCCTCAAAGGAACCGCTGAGCCGGAAACCACCTACATCATTGTGAAGAAATAATTCTGCCAGTCTGTCTGGCAGGTGGATGACAGGAGGCTGACAGGTTGTCGGTCTCCTGTTTTTGGTACGCCCAGCATGGGCATGTTCTAACGGGTGAAAGTCCCGAATGCGCC
>CAZMNZ010000025.1:0-20113 GCA_964567765.1 uncultured Muribaculaceae bacterium | reverse complement strand
GCTTCGACTGGGCTGACAGCATCTACCACCTTTCATACGGAATGGTGGAACTTCCTGAAGGCAAGATGAAGTCACGCGAAGGAACAGTCGTGGATGCCGACGACCTGATCGCGGACATGTACAACACTGCCAGGGAGACATCCCTCGAACTCGGAAAGATCGACAACCTCAGCGAGCAGGAGCAGGATGCCCTCTTTAAGATGATCAGCCTTGGAGCCCTGAAATACTTCATCCTCAAGGTTGATCCGAGAAAGACCATGCTCTTCGACCCTAAGGAGTCCATCGACTTCAACGGAAACACAGGTCCTTTCATCCAGTACACCCACGCGCGAATCAAGTCGATCCTGCGCAAGGCTGACGAAAGGGGAGTGGCACACACGGTTGAGGCCGTGAAGGCAGACTCGGCACTCTCTGCAAAGGAGATCCGTATCATCAAGATACTCAACACCTTCCCATCGAAAGTGGCTGAGGCTGGTGCGGCTCATTCACCGGCAGTGATAGCGAACTACGCATACGAACTCGCCAAGGAGTTCAACCAGTACTATCACGACACTCCGATCCTCCGCGAAGAAGACCAGGTTCTCCTCCAGTACCGTCTGGTTCTGGTGGAAACCATCGCAAGAGTCCTCAGCAAGGCCATGTCGATCCTCGGCATCAACCTTCCTGAGAGGATGTAGGAATCATACTGAACCGCCAGGGATATATGACTAAGGACGCCACAAATCTGTTGCAGAGCATCGCCTCAGGAGACAACGAAGCCTTCAAGACTTTGTTCGACATGTTCTTCCCGAAGGTCAAGGTGTTCCTCGTCAAGTTCCTGAAGGATGACAAGGCGGCGGAAGACATAGCCCAGGACATATTTGTAAAGATATGGTCCCTGGGCCCTTCTCTTCCGGAAATCAAGTCCTTCAATACCTATATATATAGGATGACAAAGAATGCGGCCATCAACTATCTCAGGGATAGGAAGTTCTCCGTGGAGATCTCCGATCTGATGATTCTTGATGAAAAGGATATCGAGCAGGAGTACTACCGCAAGGAAAAGGAACTGCTGATCCGTCTGATGGTCGAACAGATGCCTCCTCAGCGTAAGAAGATATTCACGATGAGTCGCTATCAGGGCCTCTCGAATGATGAGATTGCAAGGAAACTTGGAATATCCAAACATACGGTAGAAAACAGTCTGAGCATCTCCTTGAAGGAACTTCGTGAAGTCATGCTTGCTTTTGTAATATTTTTTCTTGTTTAGACAGGGAGTTCGCCCTGAGATTTGTGTCTATAGTGAAAATGAACATATCACTATATGGCACATTTTAAGGAAATCATTGAAAAATATTTTTCCCAGAGTGTCGACAATGAGACCAAAGGTCTTTTTGCCGACTGGCTTTCCATGCCCGTAGATGACGAACTGAAGGATCATATTCTTCAGGAACACTGGGAAAAGGAGTATTATCTGTCCCCTGAGGATATTGACAGATCGTACAGGTCAGTTCAGAAACGCATACATTCTGGACGGTCCGAGACGGTCAGGAGGGTTTTGCCTTGGGCTGTGGCGGCTGCGTTTGCACTGGCTCTGGTGTTGCGTCTGACAATTTCGACAGATGTCCATACTGAGTCTCCGGTCGGGACTCACATGCTCGAAATGACTGAATGCTATGTCGGAAACGGCGAAAAACAGGTCATAACCTTGTCAGACTCATCTACGGTATTTCTCAATTCCGGCACATTGCTGATCTATCCTAAGGAATTCACCGGCAGGAACAGGACTGTATATCTGTCAGGTGAGGCCATCTTCGATGTTGCCAAGGATCCGGAGCACCCGTTCATCGTCAGCACGACGGATTTTTCGGTCAAGGTGCATGGAACGCTCTTCAATGTCTCATCCTATCCTGATGCGGAATCTGCCACTACGACTTTGAAGGAGGGAAGCGTGAGTGTGACCGCTCACGGAATGGAAGAGTATCTTCTGAGCCCGAACCAGACGCTGAGTTATTCAAAGGAGACACACAAGGTGACCGTGGAGCAGACAAGCGCTGACGATGCCTTCAGCTGGAAGGACGGTCGGCTCTGCTTCAAGTCATCCAGCATCCACTCAATAGTGAAATCCATCGAAAGATATTACGGAGTCAGAGTCTATCTGACCACAGGAAAATACGACTCGGAACTCATAACCGCCAAGTTCATCCACGGAGAATCAGTCGATGAACTCTTCTCGGCGCTCAGTCTTGTCATCCCTGGGATGAAATACAAGGTGGAGAACAACTCCGTTTATATTGAATAATCCACACGAGAATAACAACTAACAACCAATAATATGAAAAGACAACTATTGTTAATGACAATGCTGCTCTTTTCTGTCTTGACTTCAGCTCAGAACCAGAAGGTCAGGCTTGACTCCAACGGCCCGATGACTCTCTCCGAAGTCTTCAGACAGATCGAACAGCAGACTAACATGACCGTCGCCTACAATGAGAACAGTATCGATGTAGGTAGCGTTGTCTCAGTCATTCCTGGCAATGCATCCCTAAGTACCGTCATGGACAAGGCTCTGGTAGGTACAGGAATGACTTTCAAGATACAAGGGAACATCATCGCGGTCGTACAGGAGAATAAGGAGCACGTTTATTCAGGTGTAGTCAAAGATGCCATCGCTCCCATTGTAGGTGCCGTGCTCATGATAGCAGGGGATTCCAATACTGCTGTTATGACAGGCCTGGACGGTGATTTCTCCATCAAGGCCAAGGAAGGAAGCATTCTGAGAGTCTCCATAATGGGCTATAAGGATGCAGAAGTGATTCTAGGCCATCAGACCAGCGGCCTTGAGATAGTTTTGATCGAGGATACTCAGCTTCTTGAAGAGGTAGTGGTAGTGGGATACGGCTCCCAGAGACGCGAACTTATGACCAATGCCATCAGCTCCTTCAAGCCGGATGAGGGTTCGGCAAGAACAGCTCTCAGTCCCACGGAACTTCTTCAGGGTAGAGTGGCGGGTGTAAATATTTCCACATCTTCCGGTAACCTCGGTACATCAGAGAGAATGAGCATACGTGGCTCAAGTTCCCTGAGTGCAAGCAATGAACCTTTATATGTCGTAGACGGCATTCCGCTCAACAATGAGAGCGGCTCCCTTTATAGTTTCGGAGAAGACCTCAGTTCTCTCTCTGTACTTAATCTCAGTGATATAGAGTCCATTGAGGTGCTGAAAGATGCCGCGTCCGCTGCAATCTACGGCTCGCGAGGAACAAACGGTGTGATTCTGATCACCACCAAGCAGGGCCGTGAAGGCAAATCGGAAATCAAGGTCAATTATAATTTCGGAGTATCGGAATTCAATAATAAGAACCGTATAAGATATGCAGATTCCGCATCGTGGATAGAGGTCTATAATGAAGGTATCGATAACTACAACCATCAGAACGGATACACTCCCGAGAGCAGCAGTTACATCAAGCATATTCAGAATCCTTATGCCGGTCTCCCTGACACTCAGTGGCTGGATGTGATAACCCGTCTTGGTATGTCCCATAGTGCTGACATTTCATTCACCGGCGGAACAAGCAAGACCAAGATATATGTGGGAGGAAACTTTGCTTATCAGGAAGGAGTCATCAAGACAAACGACATAACCAAGGTGAATCTCAAGGTCAATGTCTCACATCAGGTGGCAAAATGGCTGAACATTGGTGCCAACATGAGTGGCAACTATCTGAAGAACAATCGAGTACCCGGTGCAAATCTTGGATCTACCATAGTGGCAAGAGCAGTCGAGCAGCGTCCGTTCGACCGCCCTTATAAGACAGATGACAGTTATTTCCTCGGAGGCACCGAGGAACTGTCCCGCCATAATCCTGTACAGATCCTCAGCGAACAGACCTCATATGTGGACAACGCACGTTTTCTCGGAGCATTCTGGGCGCAGGCGGACATCTGCAAGGGACTGAAGTTCAAGGTCTCCTTCAACACCGATGCCGGTTACACACTTGACTATCTGTATTATAACCAGAATCATCCTTACAAGGAGGATAACGGCCGTATAATCGAGAAGAACCGCTTCCTGATGAGCAATCTTCTCGAGACATTCTTCACCTATGACAATTCATGGGGAGACTGGACTTTCGGGGCTATGGCAGGACATTCCTACCAGAAGACAAGTTCCCGTTCCAACAGTGTTGATGCGCAGAATTTTCCTTCTCCTTCGTTCGATACCATAGGAGTCGCTGCAAATGTTGTGGGTGTGACCGGCGGTCTTTCCGAATATGCGATGGAGTCATGGTTCGGACGTCTGAGCCTGGCATGGAAGGACAGGTATGTGCTTAATGCAACTGTACGTGCAGACGGATCCAGCCGCTTTGCTCCGGAGTGCAGATGGGGCGTGTTCCCTTCCGTATCCTTGGGATGGAATGTTTCCAAGGAGGATTTCTGGAACTCATCGGCTACAGACTTCAAGGTAAGGGCGAGTTATGGTATGACAGGTAACCAGGATGGTATAAGCAACTACGGATGGATGCCTCTTATCAGCGGAGGTGACAATTATGGCGGAGTGAGCGGTATCGCAGTCAGTTCGAAGGGTAACGAGAACCTCACATGGGAGACTGCCGACCAGTATGACTTCGGATTCGACCTCTCGTTCCTCAAAGGAAAGGTCAGCATGATCTTCGATACTTATCTCAAGAACACCAATAACCTCCTGTATAACATGCCTATGCATGCAACATCCGGTCAGACCTCGATGCTGAGCAATATCGGATCCATGAGGAACTACGGTGTGGAATTCACCCTCAATACCCATGTGGACATAGGACAGGTGCATTGGAGTTCGGCCTTCAATATTGCGCATAACAGAAACAAGCTGACAAAACTGTTGAACGATGATGTGGTGGCAATCGGCTCAAATCATGCTCTCAAGGTCGGAGAGGAGGTCGGATCGTTCTATCTTCTGCGTTTTGACGGTATCTATCAGTATGATGGAGAGGTGCCGGGACCATTGTATGACATGGGCGTGCGTGCGGGTGATGTCAAGTACTATGACCTTGACGGAAACGGAACCATCAATGACAGTGACCGTATAATGACCGGCTCTCCTAATGCGGATTTCGCCGGAGGATGGAACAACACTTTCTCTTGGAAGGGTTTTGACCTGAGCGTATTCTTTACATACAGTTATGGCGCTGACATTTACGCCCAGTGGATGGCAGGACCGACAAGAATGGGTAACTATCAGGGCCTTCTTCAGGAATGGTGTGACAACAGATGGACAGGTCCGGGAAGTACGGACATGTATCCTCGCTCAATATATTCATACCACGGAAACAACAGCAGGGCTTCCACATACTATCTCCAGGACGGCTCATTCATCAAACTTAAGTCTGTGATGCTATCTTATAATCTTCCTGAGAAATGGACGGATGCCATGAAGATGAAGAACGTGAGGGTCTATTTGCAGGGAGAAAACCTTGCGTTGATCAGCCGTTACCGTGGCTGGGACCCGGAGATCTCATCAAGTCTCTCTCCTCAGACTATAGGAATCGACAACTACGGTGTCCCATCTCCTAGAATCTATAAACTTGGAGTCAACATCTCCTTCTAATCCTTGATGAACATGAAGAAGTATTTCATAATATCTATGCTTGCTGTAATGGGACTGGCCTCATGCAACAGCATGCTTGAACTCAATCCGCATTCGGCTGTGTCGCCAGGATCGGTGGGAATCAAGGATATCGATGCCTTGAGAAGTGGAATGTACTACAATGTCCAGGAGTGTCCCGGACCGGAGTCCTATATAATGTTCGACCTTTTCGGTGGCGAACTGACAACCAAGCAGAGCACTAATTCCCTCGACCTTATCAACTCTCTGTCCAGTGCAAACAATTCCCTTATGGAAGAGGCATGGCAGGGCTATTACAAGGCATTGATGCAGGTGAACAATGTCTACGATATAGCACAAGGCCTTCCGGAAGGTACGGAAAAGGATAGGGTACTCGGTGAGTGCCACTATTTCAGAGCATATCTCCATCTGTGCCTCGTGACAAGACATGGGGATGTACCTCTGATGAAGGAAAATACGGATGACAAGGTTTCCCGTACTCCTGCATCCGAAGTCTGGAACTTCATCGACGAGGAGTTGGAACAGGCTGTCGTTCTTCTGGGAAATCCGGAAAGTCAGAACTACCTTTCAAATGATGCTGCAAAAGCCCTGAAGGCAAGAGTGGCCCTATATATGGGTGATAAGGAAGAGGCGACCTTACTTTCTGAAAGCCTAATTGCTGATGCAAAATACTCTCTGGCACCGTTCGAAAAGATATTCCGTGCAGGAAACAATAATGAGGTGATCTTTGCTTTCTCCTGCCTTACAAGTGATAAGTCGGATATCGCAATAAGTACGCTTTTCTATTCTTACAACCATCCGAATTCAGGAAGTTATGTCTATGCTCCTGCAAGGGAGGTGATGGAAATGTATGCTGCGGAGGATACCCGCAAGGAGATATCTATCACCACGATGGATAATCTCAACTTCATCAATAAGTATCCGAGCGGACAGGCTGGAACGGATCCTGTCGTCATATCCAGACTTTCTGAGATGTATCTCATCAGTGCCGAAGCTCAGGGGCTTGAAAAGGGGCTTCCGAGACTCAACTCACTGAGGGCATTCCGTGGTCTTCCTGCTGTCCATCCTGCAACAGAGGCTGCTTTTGTCGATGCAGTCCTTGAGGAAAGAAGAAAGGAACTGCTCTGCGAGGGGCACCGGTGGTATGACCTGGTCAGGACCGGAAAGGCTGTTGAGGTCCTTGGAATCCTGCAGTATCAGACCCTCATGCCGGTTCCGACTGCGGAACTTCAGGTCAATGGAAATCTGACTCAGAATGAAGGCTATTAATGAATAATATCGTGAGTATGAGAAGAAAGATAACAAATATACTTTTGATTCTCCTGTCTGTCATGTCGCTCAGCGGCTGCGGAAACGATGAGTTCGCCAGACCGGACTATTATTCGCTCGATGCTGAGACCGAAATGGGCAAGGCTGTCGTCGAGGGTACAGAAGGGTATGTGACTCATGTCAAGTCAGACTCCCAAAAGGATGTCATGGATGGGGTTACCTTGCTTTCCATGTCCTTCCTTAACTCTTCGAGTCATGCCGTTCAGATGTATGTATATAAGGTAAGCCTTGAATCGGCGCTTGTGCAGGTAGGCCTGCCTTATAATGAACTTTCATACGAGGCTCCACAGAAATCCACTCTTCAGGCCAAGGCCGTCGAGGACAAAGGTACCTACCTTGTAATGGGTGGAATAAGCGGAGGCGCGTTTGATGACGGAAATGGCAAACCGAAGGGCATCCTTTATCATAAAGGCATATGTCTGATGGACAATACGAAGAACAATGCCGCTTTCTTCGCGGTTCTCGACAATGTCTCCGTATGTCTTGATACAGCGGAATATGCTGCCTTGAAACCGGAAATAAAAGAGGCTGTGGGAGGCGCGGCACTGCTTCTTAAGAACGGTTATCTCATGCCGGAATCTGATGCGACAGGACTTTCCCGCGCGGCTGTCGGCACGGCAGACGAGGGAAGGACCGTATATCTTGCTGTTGTGGATGGAGGGGACTTCTTCTATTCCAACGGTATCGGCCTAGGAGATCTTGGACGTGTCCTGAAGGCTTGCGGCGCAACAGATGCCATAGCCCTTGATTCCGGAGACAATGTGACTGCTTTCTGGAGAGATGAGATGTCGGATGATCTCTTCCTCCTTCTGAACAGACCTTCAAATAACGGTCTGGAGAATCCGGTCGGAAACACTCTTCTGATTTTACAAAAATAACATGTCTATCGCCATGAAACATATATATGTATCTATTACAGCTCTGTTCCTGCTCATGAGCATGGTGAGCTGTCTCAATGAAGTCGATAACACAGGCTTCGAGCCTGCTGTTCCCGCCATATCATTTGATGGCGACACGGTGAGAGTGGCCAGGCAGGGAGGAGAACAGACCGTGGTCATCAGTTCAAATCTTCCATGGAGAATCAAGTCAAGTGCATCATGGGTAAGTTTTCCTGTCGGTAACGGACTTGAAGGTGGAGAGGTCATCTTCAATGTTCAGAGAAATCGCGGACGTCAGGAGAGGTACGCATTGCTTACTGCGTGGATAACGGAGGAGAGTGTCGATACCCTGTATGTGGTGCAGGAACCGGCGGATGTGTCGGAATCCGTGACTTATCACGTGAAGGCAGACGGAGACGGTCTGGCAAGCGGAACATCATGGGAGGAGGCTACAACTCTCCCGACCGCAATAGACGCGGCCGCTGACGGTGATGTCATCCTTCTTGCTGCCGGAACATACACCCCTGTGGCTCTGATCAACGGAGGTGAAACAGAGGAAGAAAAGACGTTTGACATCCATAGCAACTTTACGATGGAAGGCGGCTATCCGGCAGATGCGGTCACAGGCGCCGTGCCGGATCCGGATAATAACGAGACCATTCTCAGCGGATTCATCGGAGAGACCCAGGCCTATCATGTAGTGGTCGTGTCAGCTCAGAAGAGCGAGACACACAAAGTGGTTCTGAAGAATCTTACCATCAGAAACGGAAAGGGATACGAGGCCAATAAGGTCATCTACCGAAATTCAGGAGGAGTCAACTTCGATGCGGGAGAAGGAGCCGGCGTGTCAATCGGAACTTCCAATGTAGAGATGACAAACTGCGTCATAACCGCGAACGAAGGCGCATATGCCGGAGGATGTATAATTGCAGATGGAGCGGATGTCGTGTTAAATCAGTGTGTGATAAATGACAATACTGTCACAGGAAATGGTGGCGGACTCTGGAATGAAGGAAGTGTGACTATGTATGACTGTTCTGTAGCCAATAACAAGGCTGGACTTGCCTGTGCGGGTTATTATGGCGTCGGAGGTCGTTCTCGTATATATAACTCCTCATTCGTCGGAAATGACAACATGAAAGGCGGCAAGCTGGGAGGCGGAGCATATCTTCGTGAAGGAAACTCCAAAGGAGCCGATGCTGTCTTTGTGAACTGCACCTTCGCTGAAAACAAGTCCGGAAGCGGCGGTGGACTGGCATGCTACGGAACATCGGCAGTAGGTGCTTCCGTGTGCCTTATCAGTTGTACGATAACGGATAACGAAGCATCCAAGGGTGGCGGAATATGGATGAACAATGCTACGCCGACCCTGAAACTCCACAACTGCATACTTTCTGGAAACAATACCGATCTGGAATATGGCGGAACCGTGATGGCGACCGAAGCACAGGTTACAAAGAGGATATCCGTAGTCGGATCCGGACTTGTCGGAGCCGAGGGAGAAGCAGTCAGCGGCTGGTCGTTCAATGCTGCTGCAATGCTGGGAACCCTTGATTATTGGAACGGTTCCCTGACCAGGTCATACCCTCTCGTCGCAGGTGCGGATAATCCGGCTGTCAGCAATGGAATGACAGCAGAACAGCTCAGTGCTCTTGCAGCCACACTTGACGGGGTGGAGGAAGAATATTTACTTATGGATCAGAATGGAACTGAAAGGACAGTCAATTCAATAGGCTCAGTCGTGTCAGGTAATTGAAAATGAAGATGATGTATATGAAAAGATTGTTTATATCAATATTGATGACTATCGCATTCTTCTGGGCATGCGACACCTTGGAGGAGCCGGTCTCAGATGAGACGCTCAATCCTGCTGACAGGTTTACCATAATCGCCGTTGCCGACGGTGAACTGGTCCGTCAGTGGAATAAAGGTGATGTCATAAAGGTCGTCTGCGACGGAAATAAATATCTCTTTACCGCAGATAGTACAGGCCGTAAGGTCACTTTTACTGGTGAAGGAGACCTTACCGCTGAAATGATAGGGGATAATCCTATCGAGGCATATTTCAACTGTTCCACACCGCGCGGAGCATTCCGCGTGTCTTCCGAGCAGGAATTCAAGGACAGTCTGAGTTCGGCATCCATACCTATGTATGCATACACGATGAACAATCCTCAGAACAACACTCTGACCTTGAATTTCAAGCCATTGGCTTCTGTCCTCAGGCTTACGCTCCCTTCATATGCGATGAGTCTGGACAAGATTCTCATCAGACCTGCGGAGGAAGCTACCATCGGGGAAGGAGCCATAGCCGGCACATATATCGCGGATGCCGGGCAGGCAGGAATCAAGGTCAACAATGCTGTGAATCAGCTTGAACTGACGTTTGACACTCCTCTTGACATGACGGATGGAGCGCAGTTGATCATTCCAATAGGCTGGTTCTCCATCAGTGGCGGGCTTGAGTTTGTGCTTGTATATGACCAGACGAGGGAGATCCCGTTTATTTACGGAACTGAGGGCACCTTGAAGACCTTTGATGATTCTGACGGCTTCAAGAGGGGACTTCTTCTGTCAGCTGATTTCGAACTGGACCTCAACTCATTCCCGAGACCATACTATGTGACTCCAGATGCTCCTTCAGGAGGAAATGGATTAGATTGGACAACTCCAGCCACCCTGTCCTATGCTCTGAAAAATGCAAGGGAAGGCTCCGTGATCCATCTGGCCTCCGGAACCTACAGACCTGACGAGGCGCTTTCATATGAGGAGGCGGAGAACACATCTGAAGAAGCATCTTACGGCTTCGAAATCATCAGGAACATAAGTCTTGTCGGTGGTTATCCTGAGAGTCCGTCTGCAGGCGATCTGCCGGACCCGACGGCGGGCAAGACGATACTGGACGGCGGAGCATCCAGCATGCACGTGCTTGTTGTGGCTGCTCCGAGAGTTGCGGGTGAAAAAGTCTCAGTCAGCAATCTTACGATAACTGGAGGAAAGAACGTAGAAAGTTCAGAATCATTCCTGACCTACGGAGAAAACCGCCTCCATTCCATTAAAGGAGCAGGTCTGGCAATAATCGGAACCGAGGTTGAATTGAATAATGTATCCGTTTCAGGAAACAATGGATTTCAGGCAGCAGGTATGTTCGCCTTTGATTCTGCTGTTACAATGAAAGAATGTGTAGTCTCAGGAAATGAGTCGGGGAGCAATGGGGTGGAGCCTGGTTTGACAACGGGGTGCAACTGTATATGGATGGTTGCAGAATCGAAGGCAATCATAGCTCTACCATTGTCGGTGGCCTGTATCTTCACGTAGATAAGGGAAAGGCCCTTAAGGCGGACATCAGAAATACCGTAGTGACCGGGAATTCTGCCGACAGCAATCAGGGAGGTATGTATATTTATGATGCCAGCGGCAACCACGGCATAGAGGCCTCATTCACCGGATGTACATTCTCGGAAAACCAGGCCAATATGTCAGCTTGCCTTCATCTGCTTCATGCGAATGCCGATTTCAAGGATTGTTCGTTCGTGAACAACAAGGCTGTTCCGGAAAGTGCCCCCGGCAACGGAGTAATCAATATATATAACTCTTCTCTGGCCAGATTCGACGGCTGTATATTCGAAGGCAATACGGGACGAGGTATAATACAGCACTATACCCATGATTCCTATGGTACTGTCGGCCCTGTTATTGTCATTGCCAACAGTATATTCTGTAATAACGTCTCTGACCAGCGCGGAGCCTGCATGTGGCTTAGAGGGAAGGGGGGGGCAGCCTATATAGTCAACAGTACCTTCACCGGAAACAGTGCCGGCAGTCTGGGTTCTGTGATTGCAGCAAATGATGATATTGATATTGACGTGATAAGTTGCACTCTTTCCGGAAACAGGACCAACAACAAGACACACTACGGTGCGATCACCTCTGAAGGAGATGCAACTGTGATCAACCTCTACAACACAGTCCTGTCAGGAAACATAACTACAAAGGACTCGTCAGGTAATCCCGTGGAGTCCGTGGCTGAAATAAAGATAAACAAGGGCTCGTTCAATCCTATATTCTCTTTTGTGGGCTCTGCTTATTATGACGGATCTGGAGTCGAGGCGGCTGATGTTTCCTTTGACTACAGGACCATGCTCTCGCCACTTACCGGAAATGTCATGCCTCTGGCAGGTGATTCAAATCCTGCCTTGAGCCTGGGTATGCCTCAGGAGGGCTTGAAGGCTCGTGCAAATGAATATGTTTCTGCCGACCTGCTTTCCAAGGACCAGGCAGGAAATGTGAGAACTGGAAATGTTGCAGGAGCATATGTGTTGACCACCAAGTAATTGTAAAGACCATGAAACATAATTTTATACTGATATCCTTAGTTCTGCTCTGTGCCCTCTCTGCCTGTGAGGAAGAGCAGTTGCCTGCAGGACCGGAATATATGCTGACATTTGAGGAAAATCCGGTGATGGTCAGTGCTGTCGGAGGCTCCTGCTCTGCGACAGTCATTGCAGATGTGGAATATACCGTCGAAACGGATGTCGACTGGATCACCGATGTGGTGATGGCATCGCAGGATGAAGTCACCTTCAATGTCGCTCCAAACGATGCAGAGGGATTCCGTGACGGCACATTGAAATTTCTTGTCGCGGGAACGACTGATACTGTCGGTCTTACGGTGCGTCAGATTGCATATCTGACACCTTTGAAGGCAAGTCTGGACCTTGTCAACTTTGAGACGGCAGGAGGTGAACGTGAAGTGAAGATTGTTTCCCGGAATGACTGGGAAGTGGAGTCAGTTTCCGCCCCTTGGGTAAAGGCAGTAAAGAAGAACAGTTCGGCTCTGACCTTGTCCACGTCTGTCAATTACACAGGCGGTGAACTTGAGGCAAAGGTGGTTCTGGCCTCAGGTGAAGAGAAGGTGACTGTGTCCGTGACTCAGGAGTTCGACAACTCGATCTTCTACGGAGCCTCCACACCGATGGGAAGACGCTTGGCATACAACAGCGACGGTCTTATCGTGACAGTGTTGTCAGACAAATCCTACTCGCTCAGTGAGGATGTCAATATGCTGGAAATCAAATTTTCCGGAGCAATGACCGGAAACGTGCTGCCATATTCCGTATATGTATTCGAAGTGAACCTTGCCGGAGCAGTCACAATTGCCGCAACATGTGCGGATGATGATGACTCCGCAATAAAGAAGACGGAAGAACAGACCACTCTTGTTCAGAAAACCACCTCGCAGCTGTCAGCCTTGGAGGCCTCAAGAGGCAAGGAGGTCCTGGGTGGTGTGAATGCCGACTTCTTCTTCGGCGAAGGCAGCAAGGTTGACGGGAACAACCTTCTTCAAGGTGTGATGCACAGGCGTGGCGTCTGTCTGAAAGATACATTCGACGGAGGTGCAGCATGCAACGTGTTCGCTGTCATGAACGACGGAACAGCAAGAATACTCTCCCAATCAGCCTACACCACCAGTAAATCTGATATAGCCGAGGCAGTAGGAGGCCGTCAGATTGTCTTGTCGGCAGGCGAGGTGGCCACGGCAAAGAGCGGAGAGATGGACCCTCGAACTGCCGTCGGAGTGTCTTCGGACTATAAGACTGCATATCTTCTCGTAGTCGACGGCAGAAGGTCTGTACATAGTAACGGAGCGGAATACGAGCATCTTGGCAGGATGTTCAAGGCCTTGGGCGCATATAATGCCATGAATCTTGACGGAGGAGGGTCCTCGACATTCGTCGTCAAGGAAAATTCTTCCTTTGTCATCAGAAACAAACCGTCAGATGACAAGGAAAGAGCCGTGGTAAACGGACTGGCTATAATCACTAAATAATCAATACTAATTCTAAAAATCAACAACATGGAACAGAACACTTACGTTTCTCCTGAATTGTGCTTCCTGGATCTGGAGGCTGCAGGAGTGCTCTGCTCGTCTTCGGGCAAGACATTTAATTCCCCTCAGGATTATTCTCCGTCCCAGGGTATCTGGTAATTTAAAAGACTGTTTACGTATGAAAAAGTTATTTTCTATATTGCTTGCTGCGGCGGTTGTATTCGGTTGCGCAAAGCCGGAACTTGATGTTCCAACCTCTGAACAGACAGACTATAATACAGTCCTTACCGCAAAGATGCCTGTATCCAAGGTGACTGTAGATAACGATTGTGTCAAACTGACATGGAACGCTGGAGACAAGATATCCGTCCTTACATCTGCCGGCGTATACAAGGATTTCGTTTACAACGGAGAGGATGGAGTGACTTCTGCTCAATTCCAAGGAAATCTGGATCAGAATGAGACAGTTGCAGGTTATGCCATCTACCCTGCAAACGCTCAGCATTCTGTAGCAGACGGACGTCCTCAGATCTTCCTTCCGGACACCTATGAGTGGAAGGACGGGCAGGTAATGGGTCCGATGGTGGCATCCGTGGAAGGAGATGAAGCGACATTCATGCATGCGGGAGGACTCTTCGTCTTTGACATGAAGAATGTTCCTGCCGGTACTGCTGGATTCAGGTTCACGACCGGGAAAGTCGTGACCGGCTCATTTGATTATGCAGACGGTAAAGTGGTTGCCGGAGCCGATGAGTCAGACGAGGTGCTTATGACATTCGACGCTCTCTCTGCGGCGGCCGATATGAGATTCCATATCCCGGTTCCTACCGGAACTTATCCGACCTTTACTGTTTCATATGTCAGAGGTGGAAACGACTGTGTCATAAAGTCATCTGCGTCAACCAACGAGGTGACACTTGCTTCAGCCAAGCTGTTCGAGGAAGTTGTGATAAGTGGCGGAACATGGTATGTTACAACGAGCGGAACAGATGGTGCTGACGGATACAGCTGGACCACTGCGACAACTCTTTCAAATGCTCTTGCAAAGGCTGTTGACGGAGACGTCATCCGTGTAGCTGCAGGAACCTATGTTCCGGATACTTTCATCTCAGGAAAGGTGGTGACCAAGGGAGAAACTGACAACACTGTCGCTGAAGAAGTCACGACAGCGACAGGTGAGGCGCAGAAGGCATTCATCGTCGATAAGAACGTCACTCTTCTCGGAGGTTATCCGGCAGATGGAGGCGAAGAGGCTGACCCTGAGACTAACGAGACTGTCCTCAGCGGCAATGACGTGACCAACCATGTTGTGGTGGTATGTGCTCCAAAGGTTACCGGAAAGGCTGTCAAGATGTCTGGATTCACTGTTTCAGGAGCATCTTCCAACCAGACAGAAGATACTGGTATCTGGCAGATCAACGGAACTGTTCTTGATGACTATACAGGTGCGATGGCGGTCGTGGGAACATCCCTTTCACTGGAGAGTATGATATTCACCGGCAATAACACTGAAAATGCATCGGCAATATATGGTGCAAACTCAGTGGTCGATATCAGGAACTGCGTGTTCACCGGCAATGCTGCCTCTTCAAACGGAACCGTATGGTTCTCAGACGGATCCGAACTGACTTTCGCTGATTCTGAAATTTCTAAGAACACAGCAGCCAATGCCTCAGGATTATATCTTTATCTGTCATCTGACAAGACAATGAAGGCAAATGTTTCAGATGTGAAAATCACCGAAAATACTTCTAGCGATAGCGGTGCAGTCTATTTGCGTACAGAAACAGCAGGTCAGAATCTGGAAACCGTGATTGATGGCTGCATCATCAGTAAGAATAAGGGGAAGAACGGTGCTGGAATCAACATCAATGAAGCATCTGGAATTTTGGTGAAAAATACAGAAATAACAGAGTGTGAGGCAACAGGTTCTGGTGCTGCTGTCTATTGTATATCATCTTCCTTGAATTCCTCTTCAAATAAGTTTGAAGCTTGTTCGATAAAACAAAATACAGGTGTGGCTGTCGGTGCAGTCATGAATTTTAATAATGCCTTTTGTGATATAAAAGATTGTGAGATTTCAAAGAACGAGGGCCAAAATAATGGCCTTATATACATTCACAATAATAACAAGATTGAGTTTGATGGCTGTTCTTTTACTGAAAACAAAGTTGCGTCTGATAAAGGAGGCTCTGCAATTTATGCATACGTTGATGTTGACGGCTCTTCATATTCGATATCTATTCTGAATTCTTTGATATCAGGCAATAATTCTGGAGGAAAAGGAACAGTGTGGTGTCGTGGAGACAAGGGCACTGGAACTCTTGACGTCGTGAATTGTACATTTACTGGAAACACTGCAAGTAACATTGGTAGTGCTATAAATCTGTACAAGAATATAACAGTAAATCTTATCAGTAATACAATTACCGGTAATATTTGTAGCTATACAAAAGATAATAGTCGTGCGGGAGCAATATGCCTTGAAGCGGCTCCATTGACTGTTTACTCATACAATAATATTATATCAGGTAATATCAGAAGTTCCGATAATGGTGTGGAGGATGTTAAGATTAAGGCTGGAGATATAGTATATAAGTACTCTGTCATCGCAGCAGAATATTATAATGATGAAGGAGTTGTTGAAGCTGTAGATCCAGTATTCAATTACGCCACAATGCTAGGTGCCCTGACCACCGACGGTGTATGCCCTCTTCTCCTTCCTGACACCAACCCTGCATATACAGGTGGCATGACTTCGGAGGAACTTTCTGCTCTTGCAAGCACAAACGTGCCGGCTACAGTCCTGACAAAGGACCAGCTCGGAAACGACCGTACAGGAACAGTGATAGGTGCGTGGACTCCGGTTGCCGGTAACTAATATCTCTCAGATATATGAAATATCTCTATATCATGCTCTTCTGCCTTCTGTCCTTCACTGGACTGAAGGCAGAAGTTCCACCTATGGGAAAATCCATGGGACGTTGGACAGGCTTCGGACTTGAGTCCATGAAGGAGAACAAGGCCCGCGGTCTGGACTACATCGAGGTCACCATGAACAACGTCATTGCCAAGGATCCGGAAGGTGCTCCCGAGAGGGCGCGTCTTCTGATGGATGACATTGTCGCTGCCGGACTGCAGGTGTGGTCCGTACATATGCCGTATTCCCGCACTCTTGATATTTCAGTCCTTGATGATCAGAAGAGGGCTGACAACGTGGAATATATAGTCAGGATGATGAGGATCGCAGGTGTGTTCAAGCCGAAATATGTCGTCCTTCATCCAAGTTCCGAACCTATAAGTCCCGATGAACGTGAGCAGAGGCTTGCCAACAGTCATGCTTCCATCGGAATCCTTGCCCCTGTCGCTAAGGAAATCGGAGCAGTCCTGTGCGTAGAGAATCTTCCGAGAACCTGCCTTGGACAGAACGGCGAGGAGATGATGAGGCTCATCGAAGGCTATGATGAGGTAGGACTCTGCTTCGATACAAACCATCTTCTCTACCAAAGCCATGAGGACTATCTCAAGGCTGTGGCGAAAGGCAGGATAAAGACAGTCCACCTTTCCGATTATGATTTTGCGGATGAGAGGCATCTTATCCCAGGCAAGGGACTTATAGACAATAAGGCCTTGTGGAGCGGAATCAGGGAGAACGGATATGACGGCATCATGATGTTCGAGTGCTATGGCGAACCGGAACAACTGGATACAGCCCGGCATATTCTTCTGGGTGATATTCCGCAACCGGATAACTCCAAAAAAGATTCCCTTGCATTCGCGGGTGCCTCATGGGAAATCACCGATCTTGGTGACGGTGCACAGGCGATGTACGCTCAGATCCCTATGTTCTATTCCACCCAGAGCATATGTGTCGTGAAATATCCAGCCAGAAAATTCAGCACGGAGATCGCTCACAGACCTGGAGATTCAGCAGGAAAACCGAGTGACATCGCCAGAGAATCCGGAGCCCGCTTCGCGCTCAACGGAGGATACTTCCATGTGAAGCAGAGGACCCCATCTGTTTATTTCAGAAAGGCAGGGGAGCGTCTCGGCTGCACCCACCCGACAGAACTCTACCGCGTCGACGGACTCATGGGCTTCAAGGACAGGAAAGGGCGGAAGGTCAGGATCGGATATGCCGCAGATACTCTTGCCTATGCTCCCGTATCGTGCAGATGGCATTCCGCTATGGCTTCCGGACCGATGCTTATTCATGATGGGGAGATTGTCGTGCCTCTTCTAATGGGAGACAAGGCAGACGGAGCAAATGTTTCAGCCATGGCTCAGGAGCAGAAGCAGGGCTCGAAGATCAGGATCCATTATTCATCTGCCCAGTTCTATGACAAGCGACATCCTCGTGCTGTATTCGGAACGGATGATGAGGGCAATGCCTATCTGGTGGTGATAGACGGCAGATTCAAGGGCAAAGCCGATGGCGCAAGCATCTATGAGACGGCGTATATATGCCATATGCTCGGCATGACAGACGCAATAAACTTGGATGGCGGCGGTTCTACTACCCTTTGGACAGACCGGACCGGTGTGATCAATCATCCTTACGACAACAAGAAGTTCGACCACGAAGGCGAGCGTTCTGTTCCGAATCTGATACTTGTTTATTAAAAAAAACACTAACTTTGTAAGTTCTGAACCAAGCTGATGACTCTTATGCTCAAACGAATATTATCATTCTATCGCACCAGCGCCCCATCTGCAGAGAAGGTGCCTGCAGGCCAGGTTGAAGGCCGCTATAAGAAACTCCGTATCCAGGCGTTCATAGCCGGAACTCTCGGTTACAGCCTCTACTATGTCTGCCGCACATCGCTCAACGTGATGAAGCAGCCGATCATAGACAGCGGTTTCCTCAATGCCACACAGCTCGGTCTCATCGGTGCCTGCCTCTACTGGGCATATGCCGCAGGCAAGTTTGTGAACGGCTTCCTTGCCGACCACAGCAACATCAGGAAGTTCATGGCGACAGGTCTCGTGGTCTCTGCTGCAGCGAATGCGGTTATGGGCATCCTCGGAATGAATTCCTCAGGAGCAGGTGTCGCAAGTTCGGTCATGTTTGTGACCTTTGCGGTCATGTGGGCCCTTAACGGCTGGGCCCAGTCGATGGGTGCCGCTCCTGCGATCATATCCCTGTCCCGCTGGTTCCCGCTGAACATCCGCGGCACATTCTACGGCTTCTTCAGCGCCTCGCACAACTTCGGTGAGGGCCTCTCGTTCATCTTCGTGAGCCTGCTCGTCTCTGCTGCCGGCTGGCAATGGGGATTCTTCGGAGCGGCGATTGCAGGTGCTGTGGGCGTAATGCTGATCCTGTTCTGGCTTCATGACACGCCTGAGAGCAAGGGACTTCCTTCGATCGAGGTGCTTGCCGGAGAAAAGACAGTCGAGGCACCGGCATCCGACGAGGAGGCCGTCTCCAAGGACGACTCCGGCCGCATCCAGCGCGCCGTGCTCCGCAATCCGGGCGTGTGGATCCTGGCTCTTTCAAGCGCCTTCATGTACATGAGCCGTTACGCCATAAACGAGTGGGGAATGTTCTTCCTTCAGAAAGTGAAGGGCTTCGGTCTTGAGGAGGCGGCCATGATCATTGCCGTGAACACTGTGGCAGGAATCGCAGGTACAGTCTTCTCAGGCTGGTTCTCCGACAAGGTCTTCAAGGGTGACAGGAAATATCCTGCCTTTGCAGCCGGAATCCTCGAGTCTCTAGCTCTGATCCTCTTCCTCTATGGAGGTGACAGCTGGTTTGTCAATGTCCTCGCAATGGTCCTCTTCGGCATCGCCATCGGTGTGCTGATCTGCTTTGTGGGCGGTCTGATGGCCGTTGACCTGGTTCCTCGCAAGGCCACAGGTGCTGCCCTCGGAATCGTTGGCCTGGCCTCATACATCGCTGCCGGTCTGATGAACATCATCAGCGGCTGGCTAATAGACGGCAATGCCGTGACCGATGCCGTGACAGGGGAAACCGTATACGACTTCACCTATGTGTCAATCTTCTGGGTAGGAGCAGCCATAATCGCAACTCTACTCCCTGTTTTGAACTGGCGTCGCAAGAAGATGGAAATATAGTGGAATCACTGTGACGAGTTTTGCCTTTAAAGTGATACAGTGGTACTGGATATGGTCCGGATTACTTGAAAATGGGGAGCGCTGTGGCAACTGTCGTTCACCGAATTCTCGCATTGTAGATAATCCCCAATATGTGCGAATCTCCTCTTCGGAAAATCGGATGAATTTGTAATATGATAAACTATGTGATTTATATAACTTTCCAATCCTCGATCCGTCTGTTTGCAGTAGAGAAACTTACGCCGATTTTGAAGATCTCTCTAGGATCATTTACGAAAGGCTTTGCATATCCCTTTTCCTCGATCTGTTGCAATGCCGCATCAGCGGTGTTGTCAATCTTTAACTCGACGATGTAGATATAATCCTTTGTCTGAAGCAATATATCAATTCTTCCGT
>CAZMNZ010000024.1:0-20544 GCA_964567765.1 uncultured Muribaculaceae bacterium | reverse complement strand
CACAGCCTGAAGTTCCTTAGGCATATCATAGAACTGGAACTGCTCATCAAGCGGATTGTAGCTACCCTCGGTAGAAGCGGTTGTGGTAAAGATTCCGCTATGATAACCGTTATCGACGTATGCAATCATGGTATATTCCACACCGGAAGCAAGGCCGTCGATAAGTCCTGTATATCCCACTCGGTTGAGAGAATCCAGCTGGAATGCATCAAGACCGGTCATATAATACTGGACGAGAGAGTCAATGGACGACTTGAAGTCCCTGTAATTCACATCCTTGTAAACTGCCACCTTAGCCTCAGTGATATCGCTTCCATAGATATAGAATTCCATGGAATTTTCCTTTGTACGACCTGTCGCGCCGTGCTTGTCGGAAACGATAAGTCCCATGTGGATATCCACATCCTTCGGATCATCCTTGGTGTCGTAACCGAAGCTGAGGTAATCATACTCCTGATAAACTTCTGCTTCAGAATATGTACAAGCCACAAGTGTATAGAAGCCAGTCTTCTCAGCCGTGAAATCCAGAACAGTAGAGGCTGTAAGGGACTTGGACTCGCTGCCTGTCTTCACTTCTTCAAGTTTGGACACCAGTTCGACACTACTGAGGCTACCCTCGAATATCTGATATTTGACTGTGCTGACATCATCTCCTACAGTAAATCTCAAAGGAAGCACATTTTCGCCATTCACAGTCTTAAAATTCAATGTATCAAGCGCAACAGAGTAGTCATAACCCCTTTCGCCCGGAAACACGAGCCTAGTCTTTCCTGCCAGATTGGCAACCGCAGAACCTGCAGACGGAAGATAAAGGATGATCGAATTCTTCGTCTTGAACTCCACAACACCGTTCTTATAAGTACCGTAGCTGTCTGAATATCCTGCATCGAAATTCTCGTGAACATCAGAGCAGAAATAGACTGCACCATAATTGAGGAACGGATCGTAGAATCCGAACTGTGTCTCGATATATACCTTTTCAGGATTTGTTGCATTGATGTAGAGGTCTGTGCCTAGACAGTAGTTTGCAAGCTTGGAAGCATAGGAGTCATCTCCTGCATATATCTGCGAGACATAATCCGCAGTATAGACACTCTCCACCTTGAAATAGTTAGGCATGTCGGAACGCTCATATATGGCAACCTCCTTTTCTGCATACGGCTCTGCAAGAGTAGCACCGAGCTGCTGACCGAAACTTGTGAAAAGATCATCCCTCCACAGACCGACATCCGATCCGTTCTTGGAAAGACGCTTCCACTCCACAATAGTTACGGTAAATGTCAGGGCAGAGCTTGACAATCCGTATGAAGACACATACAGAGGATCCGTCACCTTTATTGTCACCGTGTATTTCTCGCCAAGCTTGCACTTGTCGGAAACAGTCACTTTGAATTTGGTCGTAGCCTGATCCTCCTCGAAATAAATGTATTCATCCATAGTGAACAGAGAATCGGCATCTGAAATCACCTCATACTCGACTTCAGCCTCGTCATCTATCTCCTCCCTCTGAACTGTGAATGTCAAGACATGATCATCGGTCGGAGCCAGGATGAAGTCAGTGGTCTGATCCTGCGGGAAGAAAAGTCCCTGACAGTCCCAACGGTCAGATTCTCCCGGCGTGTACTCTTCCACACATGAGACAAAAGTACAGGTCAGCACCACAAAAAGAATATATTTAAAAAACCTGATTGCTTTCATATACATTATAATCGTTTAGGTTACTCTGTCCAGGCCTCAAGTTTTCCTGTAGAGTCAGGGTTGTTATTATCCTCGTTCAGAGCAGTATTGGACTGGTATTCGCCACGGGTTATCACAAGATTCCACTGTGGTGAGCGGCCTTCGGTATTGAACCTTGCCACAGCCGGGAAATTGGTTCCCGAGTAACCTCTGGTGATACCCTGATCAAGACGTTTGTAATCATAGAACATGATTCCCTCACCCCAGAACTCGATCCTCTTCTGCAGGAGCATCTCCTGAAGGAATGACAGTTCAGAAGAAGCATAACTGCAATCATAAGACCTGTAACGGTATGTCTGCATGAATGAGTTGAGAAGCTTCTGGGCCGCACCCACGCCTTCTGTGCGAAGTACTGCCTCCATCTCGATGAAATACATCTCCTCTACACGCATCAGCACATGGTCAGCGCAGTTTCCTTCCGTATATTCCACACACTGTCCACCGGCAGGACGGAACTTCAGGTTTGCGTACGGTGCAGAGAAGTAGAGGAAGTACTCGTAAGCATTGGTTATTCCGGACTCTTCGTAACCTGAAAGAAGGTCATCGGTTCCTGCGAACTGATAGCCGTGCGATGCCTTATAGTTCGCGCTCGAAGGATTCCATGTATAATCCGGGTCGAGCCAGGACTTTCTTCTGAAGTCTGATACACTTATGCGGTCATACAAAGCCTTGTTGATACCTGGCTGAGTATATACAGAGTATCCCCAGATTGCCTCTGACGAGATATGAGCTACATTCGTGATGATGTTGGAAGCATTCTCCGCAGAAAGGGTAAGTCCCCAAAGCCATGAATTATTTGCCGAGCCGTCATTGAAGCCTGTCTTCGGATCATGCCACTGTGACTCAGTGAGAGGGGTCTTTCCGCTGGTGGAAATCGCCTTGCGGGCATATTCTGCAGCCTTCTTGTAGTAAGAATCTGATTTCACCTCATCGTTGAGTTCATGATATGTTCCGCCAAGTTCCTGATATGCACGGGCATAGAGTCCATACACAGCACCGAGGGTCGGATGACTGTAGGTATTGTCGGTTGCATCCAGATATTTCTCCGCTATAGCGAGATCCGAGAAGATGAACTCATACATTTCCTCTCTTGTCGCACGAGGATTATACTTTGCCTTTTCCTCAGTAATATCCTCCTTCACGATAGGGACAGTGAGACCCTTGATGTCTTCCGGTACGGGCACGATATCGTTGTCCTTCGGCTCGAAAAGACGGGCAAGGTCTAGATAGAATGACGCCCTGTATGCGTATGCCTGTCCCACAGCATCCCTGACTGACTTGTCTGTGCTGTCGGTGATCTCACCGGCCTGTATGATGATGTCGTTGGCGAGCTTGATCCAAGCGTAATAGCAATCCCAGAAATATGCATTATAGATATACTGGGCACCCATCGCAACATTCTGGAAATGAGCACCGAACCAGAAGTATCCGAGTTCGCCACCGATGGTAAAGTCCTCAAGCATGCTCTCTGTCATGATATGAAGTGCCGGAATTCCAAAGTCGAAATGCACACCGTATGAAGAGTAGTATCCGCTGGATCCCGACGACATCATGGCCGAAGGGATACCGCTCACCATATACGGCAAGGCACTAGGAGAAGACTCTACCTGAGCGGTAGTCACAGTGCTTCCTTTCGGGAAGGTCTCCTCGATACATCCTGCTGTAATCACCACAGCAGAAAGTATTGCAAATGATTTGATTAATATGTTTTTCATTATATACATCTGCTTATGGATTAGAATGTTATGTTAAGACCGCCTGAAATCGTTCTTACCGGAGAGTTCATAGCGTTGCTTGTCGCACCCGAGAAGCTCTGGCGGGGGTCAAGTCCGCGACGGCATGACCAATAGACGATATTGTCACACGCCACATACAGTCTGAGACGATTCACATGTATCTTGCTTGTCCACCTTTCAGGGAAAGTATAGCCGATCTGGGCATTCTGGAAGTTAAGGTAGCTCGCGTTTACAAGGAACCTGTCAGATGCTGCTGCGGTATATTGCTCACCGAACTGGAACTTAGGGATATCGGTATCCCTGTTGTTCTCTGTCCATGAATTGAGGATGTCCTTATGGAAATTGGTTCCAAGGCTTGAAGTTGTCGGGGAGCCCATGTATGAGGCATATCCCGAGTCGTATGCGAGACCGCCGATGGAATATGTGAACGCAACTGCAACATCAAATCCGAAGAAGTCGAGAGATGTTCCGAAACCTCCGTAAAGATCCGGTGTAGGGTCTCCACAGATATACTGTGTAGCCTTCGAATAATCATTGGTGGTCACCTTGGTTCCGTCTGCCTCGGTCCTGTACCACAGAGGATCTCCCGTCTCCCTGTCAACTCCGGCATACTGATACATATAGAATGCATTGAGCGGAAGTCCTTCACCGACGAAAGATGTTCCGTTTGCATAACCCTTGTATCCCTCGGTCGTCGTGGTAGTCTTCCTTGCATCAGGAAGCATGGTGATCTTGTTGGTGTAGTGGGTAAAGTTCAGATAGACGTTCCAGAGAAGGTTCTTCTTCTGCATGACCACGAGGTTGGTGGAGAACTCAAGACCCTGATTTCTCATGTCACCGATATTGTCGTAATATCCGCTGAAACCCATTGATGCCGGAACTGTGAACCAGAACAGCATGTCTGTGGTCTTTCTGTAGAAATATTCGAGACTACCGGAAACGCGGCCCCTGAGGAAATCGAAGTCAAATCCCGCATTGAAGTTGGTGTTGGTCTCCCAGGTGATGTCCTCATTACCCTTTACACCGAATGTGAGAGCAGGAGTTCCGTCGTTGTTTGAAAGATAGTAGGTATCCGTGTAGAGATAGTTCGAGATATTGTCATTGCCCTGCGACCCCACAGAAGCCTTTACCTTCAGCATGTCGATCCACGGAGCGCGAGGAAACCAAGATTCCTCATTGATGATCCAGCCTCCGCCAAGGGACCAGAAGTTACCCCATCTGTGATCCGGATGGAATCTCGAAGATGCATCGCGGCGGTAAGAAGCGCTCGCGAATATCCTGTTGGAGTAGTCGTATTGTGCACGAACGAAGTAACCCTCGTTGTTATACTCTGATTTTGAAGAAGACGAAGACTTTCCGTCAACCACAGCACCGTTGAGTTCATCATTCTCCATAGAGAACATCTGAGACTTGGAAGCGCTCAGGGATGTCGAGTTGGTCTTGTAGTTCTCATGTCCGAGAAGGACTCCCACATTGTGGACTCCGGCAAAGGTACGATTCCAGTTGAGGAGCTGCTGGAGGTTCAGGCTGAATGACCTTGCATTTGCCTTTGCCACCATACCGCCCAAAGTAGCATACTGGCCGTAATACATATTATAGACCTGAGAAGAACGATATTCCTGAAATCCCATACCGGCATTGAAAGTAAAGGTGAAGTCCTTAAGGAACTTGACCTCCGTATAGGCAGTTCCGTTGAATGCATTGCCCTCAGAATTGTTCTTGTCGAGGGTCGCTGCCTGAAGGGCATTTGAATTCGCAAGATAAGGTCTGTCAGCTCCGGCGTTATCGCCGTTACCGTAGTCATACATCTTATATCCGTACTTATCGGTCATCACTCGACCCATCGCATCGCGTATATAGAGAGGATAGATCGGAGCTATCTGATTAGCTATTGCAAAGATGTTTCCTGTAGATGAGCTTGAGCCTTCATCCTGATTACCGTTATTGTAGTTGAAGTTCGTATATGAGAGGTTCGCACCTACCTTGAGCCATTTCTTTGCCTGATAATCAGCACGCAGACGACCTGTGTAACGGTACATATCCGAACCGTCCACAATACCCTTGTTGTTGAGGTAACCGAATGAAGCCAGCACGGAAGCATTTCCGGAAGTTCCCGAAACACTGACATTGTACTCCTGACGAAGAGAGTTCCTATATGCCTCATCAAGCCAGTTGTCAGCAGTGAGATAGTACGACTGTCCACCATAATCCACAACGCTACCGAGCGTCGCACTCGGATTGAGTTTTCCATTGGAACCGATGAGGGTCTGACCATCAGGAATTGTGAACACCTGATATCCGAGAGTGAGTCCCTTGGCCGGACTGTTAGGATCATCGCTGGTATCCGCCACCATATACTGGTTGGCAGCAATATGAGCCTCATAGTCAGACATTCCGTTGGAGTTCATAAGATAATTCTTGAGGGCAGCATAATAAACCTCATAATACTGTCCCGGGTCGGTTATATAGTCGTAGTTCTTAAGCGCCTTTGTGTTGAGACCCCATTTTGCATCCACGTTGACCACGGCATCAGTATGCTTTGCCTTCTTTGTTGTGATCATGATGACACCGTTTGCACCACGGGCACCGTAGAGGGCATTGGAAGCCGCATCCTTGAGGACGGTCATCGACTCTATATCGGAAGGGTTGATGTTGTTGAGGTCACCGTTGAACGGAATTCCGTCCACGACATAAAGCGGAGCAGTTCCTGCCGAAATGGAGCTGGCACCACGGATCATGATGGAAGGAGAACTTCCGAGCGTACCTGAAGCGGTAGTCATCTGCACACCCGCCACAACACCCTCAAGCGCACGCGTTGCATCAGAAGACTGGACCTTGGCTATATCACCCGACTTTACTACTGTCGCAGAACCGGTAAAGGATTCCTTGGTTGCTGTACCGAAAGCAACAACAATTGTCTCCTCCATCATTTGTGAATCAGGTTCGAGCATGACATCGACCTGCATCCTGCAGTCCACCGGAACCTCACTGGTCACATATCCGATAGAAGAGAAGATGAGCACTCCGTCTGCCGGAACCGAGATGGTGTACAAACCATCCAGATCTGTGCTTGCACCGAGCATCGTCCCCTTGATCTGAATGGAAGCAAACGGAACACCTTCACCAGTGGAAGAGTCTTTGACGTGACCTGACACAGAAATGTTCTGGGCTGAAGCCAGAGCACAAAGGGACAGAGTCAGCATCAAAAGAAAGAATTTGATCTTTTTCATCTGGTCTGTTAAGAATTAGTTATTTGACATTAATATTAAATTCGTGTAAAAGCCTGCAAATATGCAAATTATTCACGGAAATCGCAAACCGGTATTCTGCGACAGGCGTGAAAAACCCTACGAACGGCAAAAAAAGAGGGTCAGCCTGCAATAGACCGACCCACCTGGAATTCATATTTATCGGATTACAGTTCCCACGCAAGAGCGGAAGCACCAAGGATCGCCGCATCCGATTCCTTAAGCTGCGAGAATACAATCTTCACCTTGTTCTTCCACAAAGAAAGGACATTTGCATTCATGGCCTCTTCCATCGGAGGAAGGAGGAATTCCTTCGCTCTAGCGAGTCCACCGAAGAGAACGATAGCCTCAGGAGCGCTGAATGCGATGAAGTCTGCGAACGAGCGTCCGAGAATCTTTCCTGTGAAGTCAAATATCTTCAGGGCAAGCTTGTCACCGTCCTTCGCTGCATCGTAAACATCCTTTGAAGCGATGGTGTCAAGGTTTCTCAGGACTGAAGGCTCGTCTGTAAGTTCGAGCCACTCGCGTGCTGTACGGGCAACACCTGTCGCTGATGCATAAGCCTCAAGACATCCTGTCTTTCCGCAGTTGCACTGACGGCCGTTGTTACGCACGGCAGCAGTGTGACCGAGCTCGCCGGCAAAACCGTCATGACCGTAAACCACCTCACCGTTGATCACGATACCGGAACCGACTCCTGTACCGAGGGTGATCATGATGAAGTTCTTCATTCCCCTTGCAGCTCCATAGGTCATTTCACCTACAGCAGCAGCGTTAGCATCGTTTGTCAGAGCGACAGGAAGACCGTTCATAGCCTCTGAAAGGAGCTTTGCGAACTCAACCACGCCATTGTGTCCCCATGGGAGATTAGGAGCGTTCTCGATAGTTCCGGTGTAGTAGTTTCCGTTAGGAGCACCCACTCCGATTCCGCGTACCTTTCCTTCTGCATCAGCCTCCTTGATGATCTTGTTGATAGCCTCTGCAAGTTCAGCGATATATGGTTCGATCGTCGGATATGTGTCTGTGCGGATTACAGTCTGTGCGAGGACTGTTCCCCTTGCATCTACAACACCCAGTTTCGTGGTCTGTCCTCCGACATCGATACCTACTACTAATTGTGAATCCATGATAATATTATTAATGTGTTAATGATTATGCCTTCTTTACCTTTGAGCCCAAAACAGCGAACCAGAGGATATATGCAAGAGCTGCAACGATCACCCAATAGCTGACCATATATGTAGCTGCGTCCGCGATTGCATTCTGAACGAGAGGAAGCACACCGCCACCGACAACCATCGTCATGAACAGTCCTGAAGCAAGTGCTGAATATTTTCCGAGGCCCTCGACAGAAAGGTTGAAGATAGTTCCCCACATCACTGATGTGCAAAGACCGCAGAGAACGAGGAGAAGAGCGGAGAGAGGGAGTGTCATCATTGCGAATCCTTCAGAGAAGCCCTTAAGGACAGGCATCTTGACAGCCACATCCGCTGTGAACATTGCGCAGACGACCAGAACGACAGCGACAGCGGAAGTCACGGCAAGTTGTGTGCGGCTTGAAACCTTTCCGCTGATGAAACTTGAAACGAAACGTCCGCAGAGCATGAGCAGCCAGTACATCGCTGCCACAGAACCTGCAATTGAAGCCGCTACGGAAGGGTCAAGGCCGGCGCCTTTCTCAGAGTCTGCAAGGAAGAAGGTGAGAGTTCCAGGTATTCCGACTTCCACACCCACATAAAGGAAGATGGCGATCACGCCGCAGATGAGGTGACGATACTGAAAGAGAGTCTTCACTGAAGTGTTTGACTTATCCTGTTCAGGCTCCACGAAAGGAACGAAGATGAGGATGCAGAATGTTGCAGCGAACACGCCCATCGCCATGTAAAGCACTGTATTGACGTCTGAAATCGCTGTATTCTTCGTGATCTGACCGATGAGAGCACCCACGAGCATGGGGGTGAGGGTTCCCATGAGGGAGTTGAACGAACCTCCGATCTGAACGAGCTGGTTTCCTCTGTTTCCACCGCCTCCAAGGAGGTTGAGCATAGGGTTGACCACTGTGTTGAGGATACATACGCTGAATCCGCAGACGAATGCACCAAGGAGGTATACGAAGAAGTTTGCAGGAAGGCCGGCCAAAGTTGCTCCAACACCGATCTTACCTGAAAGGAATTGCACGAGGACTCCGCAGAATCCGACTCCGACACCGATGAGGGTTGTCTTCTTGTAACCGTGATTTGTGATGAGCTTTCCTGCAGGGATACCCATGAAGAGGTAGGCAAGGAAGTTCATCATATTACCCATCATACCCCAGAAGCTTGATCCGTCGATTCCAGGAGCCTGCTTCCAGATGACGCCGATAGGAGCCGCGAGGTTTGTGACAAATGAGATCATTCCGAAGAGGAACATCATGGTCAGGACCGCAACCCAGTTAGTCTTGTTCTTGTTCATTTTGATTAGATTTTATTGTTAATAATTATACGATTCGTCAAAATCGCGCCCAAGTTACGAAAAAAAAACGACACGACCCGAAAAAGAAGATGAATATTTCCCTATATCCATAAAATTAGCAGGGTCCCCTCCCCAAGGAACCCTGCCGTATATAAAACGAACTTAACAAATAGACACGAAATTAATTCGAATGTCTTTCGCAAAGTTAATGATTTAAAATCAACTTCCAAATTTTTAAGATAATTTTCAACCAAAACCGGATTACACATTACAATTATGAACAATAATGAAACTTTTTGAAAATATTTTCAGCGTCGCGTCAGTGGCAAAGGATTTGATATGCCCCTTCGAAACGGACTTAATATCATTTGACATGATCTACACACTACCCCCTCTTCCATACGCGAGCGACGCGTTGGAGCCAAGGATGAGTCAGGAGACCATCGACTACCACTACGGAAAGCATCTCCAGACCTACATCGACAATCTGAACCGTCTCATCGCCGGCACCCCGTTCGAGGATGTCCCCCTCGACACCATGATCCTCACCGCATCCGGACCGCTTTTCAACAATGCAGCGCAGGTCTGGAACCACACCTTCTTCTTCAACTCCCTCACTCCTGTCCCGCAGGACATGCCGCCGATTCTGAAGGAAACACTCATCCGGGACTTCGGTTCAGTGGAAGGATTCAAGGAAAAGTTCAAGAAGGCTGCCCTTGAGATATTCGGTTCAGGATGGGCTTGGCTGGCTGCCGACAAGAAGGGCAGACTGCATATAATCCAGGAATCAAATGCAGGGAACCCGATCCGAGCCGGCTATAAGCCGCTTATGACGATGGATGTCTGGGAGCATGCCTACTACATAGACTACCGCAACCGCCGCGCCTCCTTCATCGACAACTGCTGGGAACTGATCAACTGGCATAAGGTCGCAGAAAGATTGACCAGACACATTCCTGTGGCCGAAATGACGGATCTGGCCGGCGAGAAGGTGGTTGTCACGGAAACAGTAGTCGTCACAACAGACGAAGACAGCGAAAGCGAGGACGACCTTGCAGAAACAAGAACCTCACAAAAGATCAGAAATATGGAAAAGTATGTATGCGTTATCTGCGGGTACATCTATGACCCGGCAGAAGGAGACCCCGAAGGAGGGATAGCTCCAGGAACCCCGTTCGAAGAACTCCCTGACGACTGGACCTGCCCGGCCTGCGGCGTCGGCAAGGAACATTTCGAGAAGAAGCGCTGAACCCGGTGGCACGCAACCACCTGAACATCAGCGTTTTGCATCAAGTGCGTGCTCCCCTCTGGCGGCACGCACTTTTCATAAAACCTTATCACTCACCGACTTACGCGCCACCGTTTATATGCAGAAACTTCCGAACCTGCTTAGGAGAAGCTACAGTTTCGTTCAAGAGCCTGTCAAACAGCTTTTCCTTGATATGATTTTCCGACGTGATGACCTTTCGCACATCTATCTCATCCACAGCACGTTGCATATATGCCATCATTTCATCATACGCCTTATCTGAGAACGGGTTATAATCTTCCTGAATATCATACTCGCTGCCGGTATTTGAATTTATCGCAAGAATCATCTTTTCGTATGAACCGAAATATGAAATCAGTGTATCATAGTCAAACGGAAGATATTCATATATGATGTAGTCAGTCAACTGCTCGGTCTCAATATCACTCAATCCGGAAAAGAGACGCTTAAGCTGAATATATTTCAGCGGCAAGTTCTGGGTTACCATTGCATCTACCTCTTTCATGGCTTTTCTAAGATGACGCCTGCATGTCTTCTTTTTCACCTCAGCAGAGAATGGCCATCTGCAGACGGCATATGCAAGAAAATTCCACCTGTAGTCGCAAGCCGATTCGCAGAGATGCTTTTCCACAGGATTGTTTTCAAGATATGCTATTGCAGTACGCACAGCCTTATCTCCTTTCTTAGGAGCACTGCCGAAATTCTTTTTAAGGAGACGTCCGCTTCTTCCCACAAAATCATTGAATTCACGGACAAATCTAAACGAATAATGGTCTTCAAAAGCACTGAGTGCTTCTCTATTTTCAGCAAAAGCCAATAAATGCCAATGATCTCTCATTATACACAATGCAAGCACTGTTAGGTCCTTGGCAGCCCTGGCACTGACTGATAGGATCGTATAAAAGACCAGATAGTCAAACCTACTATAAAACAGGTTGAAGCCATTTACACCTTTTTGATAAATGTGATTCAACTCTCCCTTGAAAAATCTCCTTCTCTTTCTCATACCGTTTTTCCTCAAAACTACCTTCTCTCAGTGAGAGTCTGACTAAAAAAAAGAAAAACATTGACTAAAAAAGAGAAAAATATGACTAAAATAAATTTTAGTCTCACATTTCGGTGGCAGATAAAACACTATCGTTCAACACTTTGCACAAAGTGCGTGCCGCCAGAGGGGAGCACGCACTTTGTGTAAAACAGTGATTTTCGGCGGGTTACGCGCCACCGTGATTCAGTATTTGTTCCAGGAGGAGATTTCTTTGAGAGGTTTGCGGGACTTGACTCTGGTCTGACCGGCAGGATGACCCAGAGAGATGAGAAGCTGCACACGACGGCTGTGCGGAACTCCGAGAATCTCCTTGATCCGTTTCTCGTCAAACCACCCCATTATACATGTTCCCAATCCGAGGTCCGCTGCCTGAAGGCAGAAGTTTTCTACTGCCATGCCAATATCCATCATGCTGTAATCCTTCTCCTTGACCAGTGAACCGGCCTTGGCTGAAAGATTCATATTCTCCTGAACCACAGCCACCAGCACCGGCACTTGAGCAGTGAACTTGTTCATGCCCAACCCTATGGCAGCATCTGAAACCTGTTTCAAGAGAGAAGGCTCATCAACAACTACAAATTTCCAAGGCTGGGAATTACATGCAGACGGCGCCATACGGGCCGCCTCAAGACATTGAAGAATATGCTCCCTTGCCACTGGCTGGGGAGCATATATCCTATCACTTTGTCTTTTAAGAATCAGTTCTGAAAAAACCATATCGTATAGATTACATGACCTTGCCGGACATTTCATCAGCAAAGCCAATCCACCCCACTGTTTAGAGTGAAGCGAGGTTCATGTCGTTCACGATGTTCTTGCCTTCTGGGGTGTAGGCGTAGTCCATATGAGCCTTGTAGGTCTCCTCGACACGGCCGCGCACCACCTTCATCGAACTGTTCATCATGCGGTTCTGCTCTGTCCATGGATCCGGAAGCACGCAGACTGCTGCAGGAAGCCATCTTTCAGGGAAGGCACCGAAGAGACGGCCGCCCTTGCGGTACATGTTCACCTCATCCTGAAGAAGTTCGAGCATCTTGACCTTTGCCTCCTTGGTCGAAGGATCAAGTCCGAGTTCCTTGGCATATGCCTTGAGAGCCTCCTTATTAGGAGTGATCAGGGCGATTGTGTAAGGGTCCTGGCTGTTGTGGAGAAGGGCTCCGTCGATATACTTCGAACTCTCCACGAGATTCTCCTCGATTCCCTCCGGTGAATACTTTTCACCGTCTGCTGCGATAAGGAGCGACTTGAAACGTCCTACGACATAGAGCATCTCCTCGTCACGCATATATCCCATATCTCCTGTATGGAGCCAGCCGTCAACGATGGTGTCTGCTGTCGATTTTGGGTTCTTCCAGTATCCTGCCATCACGTTCTCCCCCTTGATGCAGATCTCGCCCTTGGAGCCGAAAGGCTGCTCTACGCCGTCAGCATCGAGGATCTTGATCTCCATAGGGGAAACGATCTTTCCTGACGATCCGAAGATATGCTTTGCAGGTGAGTTGGCTGAGATGATAGGAGTAGCCTCGGACAGACCGTAGCCCTGATACATAGGGATTCCGATCGCATAGTAATATCTCTGGAGGTCGATATCCAGAAGGGCACCTCCGCCGACGAAGAACTTCATGTTGCCGCCAAGTCCCTGACGCACAGCCTTGAAGATGAGTTTGTCGAATAGAAGCATGAGAGGCTTGCGGAAGATGTCCACGAACTGTGTACCCTTGTTGTAGCCTTCCTTGTTGTATGCTATTGCATTCTTGAGGGCGAAGTTGTAGAGATTCTCTATTGTCTTGCCCTTCTTTGCGATTGTGGTCTCGATGTTCTTCTTGAAACTCTTTGCAAGAGTAGGAACCGAAAGCATCACGCTTGGCTTGAGCTCCTGGATGCTTGGAGAGATGTTTCTGAGGGCTTCCTTACCGGACTTTCCAGAAGGAACCATTCCGAGGGATGCACCGTAGGACATCATTGTGTAGAAACCTGCCACATGGGCGAAGCAGTGGTCGAGCGGAAGGATGATGAGCATCTTGTCCTCTGGGGTCACGCCGATCACGGAGTGCGCCTGCTCCACGTTTGCAGTGTAGTTTCTGTGAGTCAGGAGGATACCCTTAGGGTCCGCAGTCGTACCTGATGTGTAACTGATGTTTGCATAATCATCCGGTCCCACCGACTGATATCTCTGAATGAAAAGGTCCTCATGCTCGGCAAGGAACTTGTCACCCATTTCGAGGATGTCGCCGATATAGATCTCGTTCTCCTTCATGTCGTCCACCTGGTCGAAGATGATCACCTTCTCGACCATAGGGCACTCAGGAAGCACTGCTCTGATCTTCGCAAGCTGGAATTTTGAGGTTATCACATATTTGGAATCAGAGTGCTTAACCCTGAACACGAGGTCGTTTGTCTCGCCAAGTTTGATGGACAGAGGCACATTCACTGCACCTGCATAGAGAACTCCGAGTTCTCCGATGATCCACATGTCGCGTCCTTCACTCAGATAAGAGATCTTCTCTCCCTTCTGAACTCCGAGTGCCATGAGGCCTGCAGCGATACGCTTTGCCTTTGCTAATGTTTCTTCATAAGTAGTAGGTTCCCACTTGTCTGTATCAAGATTCTTCTCCCAAAGGAAAGGATTCTTAGAATACTTGGCAACATACTTCTCAACGAAGTCAATGATTGTCAATCTTTCTGCCATGATATTTAGGTTTTAGTTAGGTTTATTCATTCTTGAAGAGTCCGAAGAGTTCTGCATCGATCTTGTCGGTCACCTCCTGGAAGTCCTCAGGACGGTTTTCGAACTTGATGCGGTCAACATCCAGGATAAGGAGATTGTGCTTATAGTCCTTGATCCAGTTCTCGTAGCGCTCGTTCAGACCTGTGATGTAGTCGATACGGATGCTCTTCTCGTACTCGCGGCCACGCTTCTGGATCTGGCTCACGAGATTCGGAATCGAACTTCTCAGGTAGATGAGAAGATCAGGCGGATTCACCAGCGACATCATGAGGTCGAAGAGATCCGAATAGTTCTCGAAATCCCTCGTGCTCATGAGTCCCATGCCGTGGAGGTTAGGGGCGAAGATACGCGCATCCTCATATATGGTACGGTCCTGGATTATCACCTCGTCAAGTTTGGAGATATCCACGACATCCTTGAATCTCTTGTTAAGGAAATATACCTGAAGATTGAAGGACCATCTCTCCATATCCTCATAGAAATCAGCGAGGTATGGATTATAGTCCACGGACTCGAACTTTGGAGTCCAACCGTAGTGGGCAGCGAGCATCTTTGTCAGAGTGGTCTTTCCGCTGCCGATGTTGCCGGCAATCGCTATATGCATATAATCATTATTTAAAGTTATTCCGCATAAAGATTTCTCGACTCGCTTCGCTCGCTCAGAATGACAGACACCGGTCGGTCAGACTGACAAGTTCAGGCCTCAGCCAAGAAACAACAATGGCATTTTGTACCATAATAGTTAGCAAACATACTAATTCTTTTCGTATTTTTGTGTGTTTTTAAAGAATATTTGAATGATACATATCGAACACTTCACATTCAACGCCTTCCAGGAGCGTACGCTGGCGGTCTGGGACAACGACGGAAACTGTGCCTTTGTGGATCCCGGATTCTCCAATGCCACAGAGCAGGAAAGACTGGTTTCCTTAGTGGCTGCAAAAGGACTGAAGCCGGTGTGCATAATGCTCACTCACGCACATTTCGACCATATATATGGAGTGGCCGCACTGGCCAAGGCATATGACATACCTGTGTATATGCACGCGCGCGAGGTGCACACTCTGGAGGTGACCAACCCGTATCTCTGCAAGGCGTTCGGACTGCCGGAGCCTGCTGCTTTCGAGTGGAATCCGATAGTAGGGAAAGCGGACTTGGCGAGTGGTCTGAATGAGGTTCATGTCGGAAACCTTAACTTTGAAGTGATCGAAACACCGGGACACACTCCGGGAGGAGTCTGCTTCCTGGAGCGCACGGAGAAGGTGCTCATCAGCGGAGACACCCTGTTTGCCGGAGCCATTGGCCGCACAGACCACCCGGGAGGCGATTATGACCTGCTGATGAAGAGCATATTCGAGAAGATCATCTGTCTGGACGGGGACGTGGCAGTGATTCCGGGACACGGCCCGGACTCGTCGATTGCCGACGAGCGCATGACCAACCCGTTCCTCCTTCCCTTCAACCAGCCGCTAGAAGACTGAGGGCTGACATTTCAATTGTCTTGTACTACACAATCAAAAGCGTTATAGCCTCGAAACTGATTCCATATCCGGGAAAATCGCTGGTTTTCCGGATAACCTCAACAATTTGACTGACCTATCCGGAGAAATGGCTGGATTCCCGGATGATAATGATGGGAAATTCCTATAGGATGTGCGGGGGCACCCCAGGGGCTGTCGGCAAAGCCGACTGGGGGTTATAAGGTCTGTCCCGCAATGAACTCCCGAAGGATGGAAGTAGGCGGAATAGCCGCGATCTCGGCTGGCGACAGAGCAACGATATAATCCAGGAACTTAAGCATGCGGGAGGCTTCGGTATATGCCGGAGAATTCGGAGATATGCGTCTGAGAAGCGGCTCCGCATAATATTTCAGCACCGGAAGTTCGAAGATATGCGCTGAATTGAAGACAGCGTCAGCATTTTCCTGGAACGGAAAGATGTTGCGGTTCTCTCCGCGGCGCACGCTCTGCCACCTCATTATCGTATCCTCCGGAATCACTCCCCTTGTGCGATTGTCGCGTATCATGCGGCGGAGCATACGGTTGTCCGAAGTGGATATATTGTTGTTCTCGTCGATCGAAAGCGATGTGAGCGCAGAAGCATATACTCGGAATACCTTCGAGGAATCGACTCCCGGAATCATAGCCGGATTCAAGGCATGGATTCCCTCCATTATGAGGATGTCCTTATCATGAAGCTGCATCATGTCCCCATTGAAGTATCTCTTGCCCTGCTTGAAGTCAAAACGCGGAATCTCCACCTCACGACCTTCAAGCAGTCCGTTCAACTGCTTCCCCAGGAAGTCCAGATCCATGGCTCCCAGAGCCTCGAAATCATACTCTCCTTTCTCGTCACGCGGGGTGAACTCCCTGTCCACAAAGTAGTTATCCAGTTCTATCACCTTTGGATTCAGACCCAGAATACGGCACTGGATGGCAAGACGCTTGGAGGTCGATGTCTTTCCGCTGCTCGACGGGCCTGCGATGAAGACTATCTTCACGCTGCCTCGGCGCGCATATATCTGATCTGCGATTTCCGCATATTTCCTTTCATGCAGAGCCTCTGAAAGGTTTATAAGATCCACAATTTCGCCGGACAGCACCTTTCTGTTGAGGGTTCCAACTCCATTTACACCCATAACCGAACACCAGTCGGAATGCTCCTTCAGAGCAGTAGCCAGTTTGGACTGACGCTTCATCGGCAGCACCCTTCCGAAATCTCCGTCCATAGGATACTGCAGGCAGAATCCGTCGTTGAAACCGGATATGTCAAATGTCGTCAGACAGCCCGTGGAAGTGGTCAGAGGACCATAGAATGTGTCTGCAAGGCCGTCCAGCCAGTATACATTATAGTGAAAACGCCCCAGGGTCTTCAGCAGACGTACCTTCTCCCGCTGGCCGTTCGCCTCAAAGAGCGCTGCGGCCTCATCCATAGCCATCATCTTCTTTGTGAACGGCAGATCTGCCGCAACGATCTCCCTCATATGGGTCTGGATCGTCTCCAGTTCGGCATCTGTCACAAAATACACATGAGGGCGACCGTCATCAAGCACCTTCCTCTCCCGGATCTCGCAGTAGAGTCCGCTTGGAAGAGCATAATCTATGGCCAGCACCTTGTCCGGAAACATTTCATGCACCACCTTCTGCAGCACAAAGCAGAGGGAACGGATATAGGTTCTGCGACCGTCAGGATGACCATAATCTATGAACCGGACGTTATGGGGATTTATCACCTTATAGTCCAAAGACTTGAGTTTGTTATCCACCAGGGCCGCAAGAATATTGCCGCCAACGCTTTCAGATATCTCCTTCAGAGTCGTTCCCATCGGGACAACGACCTGTGCGGAAGTATTTTCGATATATACTGATATATTTTCCATCATATCACTTACAGTATTTCCTTGAGGAACGGGCCGGTAACGGACGCAGGGTTCTCGGCCAACTGCTCCGGCGTGCCGGCTGCAACTATCATTCCACCGCGGCGGCCACCCTCCGGTCCCATATCGAAGATATAGTCCACCGACTTGAGGACATCAAGATTATGCTCTATGATTATCACCGTATTGCCCTGCTCGACCAACTGCTGGAGCACTCCGAGCAGCACCTTTATATCGTCGAAATGAAGTCCGGTCGTCGGCTCGTCCAATATATATAAGGTATTGCCTGTTCCTTTACGGGCGAGTTCGGCGGCAAGTTTCATTCGCTGGCTTTCTCCGCCAGAGAGGGTGACGGCAGACTGTCCCAGACGCACATATCCCAGTCCCACATCCACCAGGGCCTTGAGTTTCTGGGCTATAGAAGGGATGTTTTCGAAGAACTCATATGCCTCGCTGATCGGCATTTCGAGGACATCGTTGATATTCTTTCCTTTGTATCTGACCGCGAGGGTGTCATTCTTATATCTCTTGCCGCGACACTCGTTGCAGACGACGTTGACGGAAGGGAGGAAGTTCATCTCTATCACCTTGATTCCCGCGCCCTTGCATTCCTCGCAGCGGCCTCCCGGCACATTGAACGAGAACCTTCCGGCCTTGAAACCGCGCACCTTTGCATCGGGAGTGGCCTCGAAGAGATTGCGGATGTCGTTGAAGACGCCTGTGAACGTCGCCGGATTGCTTCGCGGAGTCCTTCCGATCGGGCTCTGGTCGATCTCGATCAGTTTGTCAATATTCTCCACACCGACGAGTTCATCGTAAGGCAGAGGCTGCATCTTGGCATTATAGAAACGGTTTTTCAGGACAGGCATCAAAGTCTCATTGATCAGGGACGACTTGCCGCTGCCGCTGACTCCGCTGACTCCCACGAACATGCCCAGAGGGATATCCACATCCACATTTTTCAGGTTATTTCCGCGGGCTCCCCTTATGCCGAGAGTCAGGCCATTGCCTTTACGGCGCTGAGCCGGCACCTCGATCCTGAGTTCGCCACGCAGATATTCCAGTGTCGTGGAACTGCCTTCGGCGATCTCGGAAACCGGGCCGTTGAAGCATATCTGCCCGCCCTCGTCTCCAGCACCCGGTCCGACATCCACCAGCCAGTCTGCCGCCATCATGGTCTCGGCATCATGCTCCACGACCATCACGGAATTGCCCTCGTCACGGAGTTTCTTCAACGAGGCTATGAGTTTGCGATTGTCCCTCTGATGAAGTCCGATGCTCGGCTCGTCGAGGATGTAGAGGACATTGACCAGTTTGGAGCCTATCTGAGTGGCCAGTCTGATCCGCTGGCTCTCTCCACCGGAAAGCGAGGCTGTCGCCCTGTCCAGTGAAAGATATTCCAGGCCCACATCCAGCAGGAAGCCCGTCCTGTCCTTGAGTTCCTTCAGGATATCGCGGGCAATCACGCTTTCACGCGCTCCCAACGTCCCGTCCAGAGAATGAAACCATTCGTTGAGTTGGCTGATCTCCATGGCCGCCACCTCTGAAATGGTCTTGCCGTCTATCTTGAAATATGTAGTCTCCTTGTTCAGCCTTGTGCCTTCGCACACAGGGCAGACTATCTTCTCGCTGATGTCACCCACAATTCCGGAGAAGGAAACCATCTCGGAAGACGTGCCCTCGCCCACCCTGAACAGTTCGTCAGATCCGTACACGATGAGGGAAACGACCTCATCCGGAAGTTCCTCTATCGGATCATACAGGGAGAAATTATATTTGCGCGCTATGGAGCGGATGATATCGAACTTCTTTGTCTCTCGTATCTTTCCCAGCGGAACTATTCCACCGTCAGCGATAGATTTGCTGCGGTCCGGGATTATGGTCTCCATATTCACGTTCACGATCATTCCAAGTCCCTTGCAATGAGGACAATAGCCCTGAGGAGAGTTGAACGAGAACGAGTGAGGAGCCGGTTCAGCAAGGGATATTCCTGTGTCCGGGCACACGAGATGCTTTGAGTAATGATTCAGCGCACCGGTCTCCACATCCATCACCGCAAGGGAGCCCTTGCCATAGTTCAGAGCCGACATCACCGAATCCTTGATGCGCTTGGCATCCTTTTCGGCAGGCTTGAGACGGTCGATCACAAGTTCCACGAAATGCGCCTTGTAGCGGTCCAGAGCTGTGACTTCGCTGAGTTCGCAGATCTCTCCGTCAATGCGGGCCTGGGTGTAGCCACGCTTGCGCATCTGCTCAAGCAGTTCCTTATAATGTCCCTTTCGTCCCTTCACGACAGGAGCCAGCAGGTAGCACTTCCTGTCCTTGTAGTTCTCCATGATGAGCGACACGATCTGCTCGTCAGTGTAGCGGATCATAGGTTTTCCGGTCTGAGGCGAGTATGCAGTTGATGCACGGGTGTAAAGAAGACGCAGGAAGTCATATATTTCCGTTATGGTTCCCACTGTCGAACGGGGATTGTTGCCGGTGGTCTTCTGCTCGATTGCGATTATCGGACTGAGCCCCGTGATGGACTCCACCTCAGGCTTTTCCAGAATGCCCATGAAATGCTTCGCATAGGTCGAGAGCGTATCCATATACCTCCTCTGCCCTTCCGCATATATCGTATCGAAGGCCAGCGACGACTTTCCGCTGCCGCTGAGTCCCGTCACCACCACAAACTCATCACGAGGGATCGAAAGGCTGACATTCTTGAGGTTATGCGCCTTTGCCCCCTTGATTTCTATATATCCTTTTTCCTTCATATCATTCAGTCTGTTTTCTTCATGCACCGGCATACAGGACTCCTATATCACCCGGACAATCAGAAATCAATCTTTAAAGATAGGAACTTGTCAGAAAATCTCAAAAAGATATTTTCAGAAAGCACATCTCACATCATTTCGAGCGAAGTTTCTGTCATTTCGAGCGAAGTCGAGAAATCTTTGGCACG
>CAZMNZ010000023.1:0-20674 GCA_964567765.1 uncultured Muribaculaceae bacterium | reverse complement strand
GGTTGTTCTTCCACTCATCCACAAGTGCCTGCATTCCAGCAAGACGTTCCTCGACAGTGAGAAGGTCGATGGCATCGTTGGCCTGAGGCCAGATCACGCCCGGAGTATCCCACTCTGCTGCAAAGCAGGCCTCCTTCACGAGGTTTTCATAATTGACCGAACCATCCTCATGATAAGGAGTCGAAAGGATAAGGAACGGTCCTTCTATTCTTTCCTGCTCGGCAACCTCCTGCTGCTGAGTACAGGCCACAATAACCAGTAGGGCTAAAAACAGAATTCTCTTCATACCATATCATTTTATTTATTGCCAGAATACTTCGACTGGATTCTGTCCGTAGATCGGATCATGCTTGCTGACATCAAGGAACGGGTTATATGTAAGTTCATCAAACGGATAGGCGTTAATGAGTCCCTTACGGACCAAAGCCGGATCGGTGTCATACATGAAGTTGTCACCGAAATATTTACCCTTGTACGGCGATGTACCTCCAGTCTGCTCCGGAAGATTCAGGAATGCATTCTTAGGTTCCGAAATGTTTCTCACTATCCAGTTCGCACCCATTCTGTGAGTGTCGAAATACTCGTGATGCTCGAAAGGCATCTCAAAGCATCTTTCCCAGAAGATGGCGTCAAGAAGTGCCGTATCATCGGCGAAATCCGCAGCATTCCAATCTGCCGGCTCCGTTGATTCGACGATATTGCCGTCTGCATCCCTGTATTTGCGGGCACGGGCGAGAATCTGATTGACATAGGCAACAGCCTCAGACTGCTTGCCCAGATAGACACTTGCCTCGGCAGCAATGAGATAGACCTCAGCCATACGCATCACATAAAGGTCGGAATTGCCCACGCTGTTGTTGAAGGTCGGATCGAAATACTTTTTGTAGTATGGCATGCCGTACATCTTCACGGTGTAGTCATGAGATATCTGCCTGCGGGATTTTGCCGGATAGCATTGCAAAGTCACGCCACTTTTGCCTTCATACTGATTGTAGATGAGATTGACATCCATGCGAGGGTCGGGACATCCGACATATACGCTGTCACCAGACTCAATCTCTCCGCCGTAGGTTTCGCACCATTTATGGAAGAACCAGCGGCATGGACGACAACGTCCGGCATTCGAGCCGTTTTCACGTCCCATATAGTAGCTTGGAAGTGCCCACATCGTCAGTCCACTTCCTGCACCGGAGCTTTCAGGAGAACGTGGCATCACCCATATACGCTCCTTTGACTGCCAGTCGGAAGGCTCTGTCCATCTGAAGAGGTCTCCATACACCTCTTCTAGTCCGAAAGGGCCATTGACGATCACATTCTCCGCGTCAGCAAGAGCAAGCCTGAATGCATCCTCAGATGTATTGATTCCAATTTCTGAAAAATCCGGCGTCCTGTTGACCCAGAAATTGTCTTCAGGATGTTCCAGAAGTGTTCCGATGGTCAGATAGACCAGAGAGCGGCAGGCTGTCGCCGCATAATTGCAGACTCTGCCTGACGCGTTTCCGGAAACTCCGAGCATCTCCTCAAATGTGCGCATCTTTTCTTCCGCCAGATTCAGGTCCTTGACGATCTGACAATAGACGGTCCAGAAATTCTCACGAGGCTTGTAAAGTTCATCGGAACTTATGCCGGCAGGAGCTTCCAGATGAAGACTCACGTCGCCCCAGATTCTCACAAGGTAGAAATAGGCCATCGCCCTGAGGAAGTACACCTCACCTACTATCTTTTCGACATACTCCTCTTCAACGGGGCTGTCCTTGACGATGTCGAGGAAATGGTTGCACAGATATATTGTCCTGTAGAAATTCCTGAATGAGGTGTAAGCCTCCGGATGATTTGAAAACCGGGTGAACTTGTGAAGGCAGGACCATCTCTGCTGAGGATTGTCAATGGCACCTGTATTTCCCCAAATGGCGAGTCCGGAGCCGGTGGCAAGGAATTCACAGAAAGGATTGTCCTTGAAACCGCTGGCCGCCATCTGATGATGGATGCCGAGCACGGCTGACTCCAAGGCGTCCGGAGTCGATATCATCGAAGACCTGTCAAAGGATGTACCCAGCTTTTCATCTAGAAAATCCGAGCAACCCGCTGATATGACCGCACCGAGGACAGCTATTGATATCTTAATTATATTTTTCATGATCAGAAGGATATCTTGACGTCAAACATATATGTACGGGCAGCAGGATATGAACCGGCGTCGATTCCATATTTAAGGACACTGCCGAACACATTCACATCCGGATCATATCCGCTGTATTTCGTCCAGCAGAAGAGGTTCTTTCCGGAAATCGAGAGGGACAGATGTTTTATGAAGGAGTCCTTGTTCCGGAAAGGAATCGAATATGAAATCGAAGCATTGGCAAGTCTCAGATAAGAGCCATCTTCGACAAACCTGTCCGAACAGAGGTTCAGGTCTCCTGTGTGCCTGATTGCCTGAGACAGTGCAGGCCACTTCGCGTCCGTGTTTTCAGGAGTCCAGCTGTCGAACACCGGAGCACGGAGGCGGTTGCCGCTCTTGGTGGACATGTCGGTGAGGTTAGCGAGCTGCATGTTATAGACATCGTTGCCATATGAGCCGACAAAGGAGGCTGACAGCGAAAGGCCCCTGTACCTGAGGGACGTATTGAATCCGTAAGTAAAATCCGGATTCGGGTCACCGATCACGACTTTGTCATATGCATTGATGAGTCCATCCCCGTTGGTATCGACAAACTTTACGGCTCCTGCTTCACGCGCTTTGGCCGGGTCAGTCTTCTCATCCTCGCTGACAACCCAATCGACCGTCTCCCCTTCCTGAATGAATCCATCAGTCTGAAGGCCATAGAAAAGACACATAGGCTCTCCCTTGATGAAGACATTCAGATAGTCAGCATTGATGGCTGAACTTGAAAGTTTCTCACCGGTGAAGTATTCCACCTCCCTCATAGGTTCTCCAGGATAGACATATTTCATTGCTGTTCCCGCTCCGCTCGGATCGATCGAAAGGATCTTGTTGCGGTTGAGAGTGAAGTTTCCTCCGACGGTCCATTCCCAGTTTCCGGTCGATACAGGCACCGTGTTCAGACTCAGTTCGAATCCGGTGTTGGATATGGCTCCCATGTTGACATATGGGTTGTATATACCCGCAGAACCTGCCAGCACTCTGGTCTGGAGAAGATCTTCCGTTTTCTTGTAATATCCATCAGCAGCTATGACCAAGCGTCCCTTGAAGAAATCGAGGTCAAGTCCGAGATTATACTGAGTGGTGGTTTCCCATTTGAGGTCAGTTGACGGAAGTGAAAGTGAGTACAGGGCCATCAGCTTATGATAGTCATTGTCATGTGTGGCAGATGCGACAGCAGAGTATCGGTAGGTCGTCTGATAGGCAGGGATGTTCTGGTTTCCGACCGTTCCCCAGCCTAAACGCAGTTTGGCGGAAGTGAAGCCAGGGAAGGCGAACCTCACCTTTCTGAACCACGGTTCATTGCTGATACGCCATGCGGCTGCAAATGAAGGGAACTGAGCCCACCTGTTCTTTCCCACGAACTTGGAAGAGCCGTCGAAGCGGTAAGTCGCCGTCACGACATATCTTTCGGCATAATTGTAGGTCGCCCTGGCGAAGAAGGACAGGAGCTGACTCTGCGATTCGCTATATTTCAGCCATGCGTATGGTGCAGAATTAAGGCTGGAAATCAAGGCCTTATACTGTCTGACATTAGTTCCTTCAACTGTAGTTGACTTTACGAGAGACGATGAAGATGAATGGCCTAAGGTTCCTATTATCCTGTGCTTTCCCACCTTGTAGTTTGCCGAAAGAAGATTGTCCCAGTTCCAGTTAAGGATGTTGGTGTGACCTACCGATCCATGCGAGCCTGTTCCCTGAGTGTTGATTCTCGAAGACTTGAACATCGTTCTTTCATTGGCTCGGAAATCTGCTCCGAAAGTACTCTTGAAAGAGAGCCACGGCAGTATCTTGTACTCACCATATATGCTCGATATGACACGGAGCTCATTACGTTTGCTTTCATAGTCGCTGAGCCACATGTCCGGACCGGAAAGTCTTGATTCTTCATCATAACTCATTTCAAGACCCTCGTCATCATACTCCACCACCCTTCTGAGAGGTCTTGTCATGAGCATGCTGTTCACTAAGGAAGTGGCAGGTGTCTGACCGATGCTGCCGCTTGCGGTCTGGGTCATGTCGGAATCCAGCCAGGACAGGGAGGTCTTCGTGCCTATGGTCACCTTGCCTATGGTCCTGTCCAGATTGATTCTTCCGAAGACATTCGTATATCCGGTGCCTTTGATGATTCCCTGATTGTCATTGCAGCCGATGGAAAAACGATAGTTCGTGTTCTTCGGACGGCCGGCAACAGTCAGATAATAACGCTGGGTCACACTTGTACGGGACACATAGTCCTGCCAGTCACATGGCTCATATAGTCCGGCCTCAAGGTCTTTGGTATATACAAGGTAGTACGAATCCGTTTCCAGCACGTCCCCTCTCATTTCGAGATATGTCCTGTAGTCGTCCGCATCCATCAGATCGAATTTCTTATAGATGTGGCTGAGGCTTACACCAGCGGTGAATGTCACTACCGGCTTGTTCTGGGAAGCGGACTTGGTCGTGATAAGAATGACGCCATTGGCTCCCTGGGAGCCGTAGATCGCAGTTGCAGAGGCATCCTTGAGAATTTCCATGGAGGCGATGTCCTGGGGGCTGATACCGATCAGGCCATTGTTCTCCTCCACTATGCCGGAATCAGCTCCGCCACGGGTTCCCATTTCGACGGAGCCTGAGGTATTTACAATGATTCCGTCCACGACATACAGAGGCTGTGATGAAGTGTTGAATGAGCTGGCACCACGGATGGTCACATTGACAGCACCGTCCGGAGCTCCGCTGGTGGATACCACCTGGACGCCAGCAGCCTGACCCTGAAGCATCTGGTCGAGCGAGGAGCTCTGACCGGCCTGATTCTCGTCTATCTTGACGGATGTCACCGAACCGGTGATATCGCTCTTTCTCATGGCTCCATATCCGACCACAAGCACTTCCTCAAGCTGTTCCGCATCTTCCTCAAGGACGACATCCACGATTCTTCTTCCTCCAAGGGACACGGTCTGGTTCACATAAGAAATGCTGGAGAACAGCAGTGCCGGAGCCTTTCTGGAGTCCGGAGTAAAGGTGATGGAATATTTACCGTCAATGTCAGTCACGACACCAGTCGTCGTTCCGTCAACCATCACGGCAGCACCGACGATCGGAGTGCCCGACGCATCCCTGACGGTTCCCGTCACAGTTATCCTGCTCTGAGCGGAAACCGCTCCGGCCACGAACAGCAGACCGGCAATCACGCACAATGCCGTTCTGGATGAAGTAATGTATCTGTTGAATATATATTTCATAGTCATTCCCGATTAGAATCTGAAACCAACTCCAAGCACCAACTGACGGCACAAAGGATAAGAGCCATAGTCCATACCATAAGACCTTACCGACATTCCGAAGCAGTTCACATCCGGATTTCCTCCGCTGTATCTGGTGAAAGTCACCGGATTGTGAGCGGAAAGATTCACCTTGAATCCCTTTATCCACTTGACATTCAGAGGGATGTCATAGGAAATGGTAATATCGTCGAGTCTCAGGTAGTCTCCCCTTTCCATATCCTTTTCGCTGATCTTGAAGACCTCCTTCTGAAGCAGTTTCTCTCCGTTGACCAGCCAGAAGCCTGCAGCTCCGGAGAAGTCGAGGTCTATCGTGAGACCGAAAAGCGAAAGAGCTGTTCCAAAGCCTCCATACACCTTCGGAAGAGTGTCATGGCCGAGAATCTCGCCAGGAGACCTGCCCTCAGCGAATTCCGTCACAAGCAGGCCGTCCTCAATGCCGGCCGTTCCATGAATATCCTTTTCATCAAGGCTGTAGGCACGGTTGATATTGTATGCAGCACTGAGACGTGCCGTCCAGGTCAGAGTCCTGTTCCTGATGAACATGAAGTCTGCATCAAGTTCAAAACCACTGTTATGGATATGACTCATGTATTCGCGGCTCACATACCAGTTGCCCGTCTGCACCCATTGGTTGCTGATCTTCTTTCCGAACTGATACACGCTGAACAGGTCAGATGTGTTCTTGTCATAATACCTGAAAGACAGATTGTACCTGTCCTCCAGAAAACCGACATCGAATCCTACATTGTATTCCTTGCTTATGAGGCGGTCCAGACCATCAAAATATGGGTCTGAGCCAGCTTCGATTTCAGGGACATCAAATATATAGGAGGCCATATACTTATATGGCATGACCTTCTCGCCACCTGCCCATCCGTATCCCCCGGTGAGTCTGAGGATCGAAACAGGATATATTCCGTCCGAGAGAATCTTCCTGAGATCCACGAACGCCTCACAGGAAGGCAGCCATTGGCCTGCCACGTCGTACTTGAAGGTGTAGTCGTAACGGGCTGTTCCACGAATGCCGGCATAGCCGTCGTAATCATAGGCAATGGAAGCATATCCTCCCATCTGCGAATACTGCCTGATGAATTTCCTTACTGACTGGATGCTGCCTGTGGATGTCATGCCCTTTGCCTTGAGCGACGGATTGGTATAGTCCGTGCCGCACATTGCGTTGGTCCTGTTCTGGTCTCCGTAGAAATCACAGGAAAGGGAGGCCATAAGATGGTGCATCACAGCAAAGCTTCTCTCATAGGACAATTCTCCCTTGAGATTGTAATTGAGAAGCGAATTGTTCAGGATGCCGGCTGCTCCATTGAACTTCTTTCCGAAAGGCGTCTCCTTGCCATACCATATATACCGTGTCTGATTCTGATAGTCGAGACCTCCGGAGAGTCTGAGCTTAAGGTTCTTGAGGATATTGACATTGAGCCATACGGAATTGACGGTGCGGTAATCCACGGCCTGATCCTCATGAGAGCCGATATAGTCGCCTGCGAGCACGCCTTCAAATGCCTCCGGATAACGGGACAGGAGCATCAGGGAAGGCGCGCCTATGTAATTCACAGCTGAAGCAGACATATAATCTCCATAGGCAAGTTTCGAATTCACACCGAACTGGAGAATGCTGTTTGCCGCAGTTTCCAGACTGATTGCAAGACCGCCGGTGGTGGAGCCCGTATTCCTTACGGCTCCGTCATTGTAGCGGATGAAGCCTGAGATATTGTAGAACGAGCTGGTTCCGAGAACTCCTCCTACTCCGAGGTCATGAGTGGTGAGGAGTCCTGTCTTGAAGGCCTCACCCCTTTGCGGAGCCAGACTTACCCCGAAATTGGAGTTGAGATGAATGTTCTGTTCGCCGGAGCGAGGTTTTCTTGTCTTAACTATTATGACACCGTTTGCACCCCTCATTCCGTAAATCGAAGTGGCGGAAACATCCTTTATGACTTCTATGGACTCGATGTCATACGGGTTGAGCCATCCGAAGGTACCGATAGGTGATGTATAGGCCTCGCCGGAATAGTCCGGCAGAAGATCATTGTTCGCCGTCAGTCCTCCGGAAAGGTAGAAGGCATCGAGATTATCGTTGGCAGAAGAGCCTATGACGACTCCATCAACTATCCACAAAGGGCGGGAATCTCCTCTGAGGGTGTTCAATCCCCTGACATGCACATTCTGCAGGCCATGAGGGTTGCCGTCTGTTGCGGAGACATATACACCGGAGAGTTCTCCTTTAATCAGCTCCGCCGGAGAAGAGACGATAGATCTTACCCCCCCCCAGTGTGTCAACGAGGACATCCTGAGCAGAGACCAGCCCCGGCACAGACAGCAGGATGGCTGCGGCAAGACGCTTTATGATGTTTGTAGTCATTATTGTCCGTTTCAATTTATTCAACTATCATTTCATACCATACGGTCCTGTACTTCGGACCTAACTCCAGAACCGCCTCCCCTGCAGGAGTTGCAGTCGCCAAAACTTCCTCAAGTCTGTTTCCGTCAGGATCGAGAGAATAGCACTTCACGCGGCCGGCAAGTCCGGCAAATGTCAGTTTGGCCTCTATTCCTTCGCAAAGCACAGGGCCGGTGCCGAGCCTTCCGCCTTCCGGCTCCGAGATCGAGATCTTCGAAGGGTTTTCCGACACCTCGACAATCTTCATATCCGTATTCTGGACAAGACCTGTCGCAGCAAGGAGATATCTGCCCGAGCGCAGGAGGTTTCCCGGTCTGGAATCATCAGATGGCGCGGCTAAGGTGAGCGACAGGGTCAGCCAGTCAAGGCGTGTCTTGCCGGGAGTGAGGGTCATGCCACGATAGGTGAATGAACGGCCACGGACAAACCCTGTGAACACCTTTGTGTTTCTTGTATCGACCATGAAATAGCCTGCATTCTTTTTCTTCCAGTTCCAGACAAGTTCTCCGGTGCTACTTCTGAGCTGCCTGTTATTATAATCTTCGAGTATATCAGACGGTACATCAGAGTATTTAGTGACGATCTTTCGTCCTTCCTTCGGGAAAAGATCCGGTGCCTCAGTCACATCCACACCAGCCTTCATCACAAGAGGGAGAGCACTCATGAGATTGCTTTCATAGTCTGCCGGAGCGCTGGATGAACTCTTCACGGCAATCGTCCTGACATCTTCCTCATCGACTGACGGACGGGCAAACACGATGTCGTCATCCGCCTTCCTGACATCCCTTCTGACAAACATCGCATAGCATGCCGGGAAGTGCACGAGCTTCTGAGGTGCCGAGCACATGTCGAACTGCGGCCACACATGGGTTCTGTCATAATCGGTGTCAAGAATCCACGAGAACTGGATCAGACCCGACCAGTCCTGGAACGCTCCAAGGGCTGCCATCATAATATCAGCCTCGGCACAGTAGAAGTTAAGATTCGGGATATCGAACTCACTGACGGTGTATGGCTTGCCGAGGATACGCTGACGCGCCACCTTGGTGAATGTGGAGGCGGGATGGCCCCAGGAATTGATTATGGACTCGTTGCGGACGGTGAAATGGTTGTTGTCCCACTTGCCTGTCGGAAAGGCCGGATGACACCAGTAGCAGTGGTTGTCGCAATAGTCCATTCCCGACTGGGCACGGTTGAGTCCGTATCCCAGCTGGGTTCCGGTCACATTGGCCCTGATTCCGAGATTGTCCTTCAGGTTTCCGTACATGTCGGTAAAATATGCATATTCAAGTTCCGATAGAAAATCTATGAAATCTACCGACCTCTGCCTGAGTTCCGACCAGTTATAGACATATGGCCAGTCCACATTGCCATTCTCCAGACTTACATTCTCAGGCCACTCATAGTCCGCTCCGCACGTGAGAGATATGTCAGCGACATCCACAATGCCCGGAACAAAACCGTTCATCACGAGCTTCACATTTCTGTCTGAGAGTCCGGCCGTGAAATTATATTTGTATTCAGCCCACTCGTAGTCAGCTTTGGCCCTGACCTTCAGGCCGACATCCGAATAAGGAGCATGATCCTGGTGCAGCCTCACGGTGATATTCATCGGGCTGTCACTGCGGACCTTGAACTTCAGACAGTACGCCTGTCCTTCCTTGACGGAAAGTCCTGTCTGATACAGTCTCGGTTCCACTTTGTTTGCTGTCCCAGATATCACATTGAGTCTCAGATATTTCGGATTTGAGTTGCCATCCCTCTTTGCGGAAGACCTGAACTGAGTCGCAGCATCCGCTCCTCCGGCCTTCTGAATCTTCCAGGATGAATTGTACGGATCGTCGTTAGCATTGGAGAGCAGTTCCTTGCCATCATCCGGTGTCTTTGCCATCCATGCACTCCTGAGATTTTCCGTATTTCCGTATTTATTAAGGAGCCATGCGTTCCATTTCTGAACGAACTCGCTCTTGTACGGCTCTATAAGTCCGGTAAACTTATGCGTAGGCGAAAACCAGGAATGGATGATGGAGTTCTCGTTCGCTATCTCCATCATGCTGATGCAGGTCTCGTCCTTATAGGCAATTCCGGTGTATGGATTGACATGATCGAGAATCTCCTTATGGAACATCTTCTGAAGTTCGATCATCCTCGGATTCACATTGTCCACCCCGTTCTTGTATTTCGGGAGTCTGGACGGATTGACGATGCCGTTAAGGACTCCGAACTTTCTTGCAATATTCAGCTGGAAATAGACATATATGCCGTTCTCCTTCAGTTTTGCAATGAAATAGTCGAACTTCTCAAGCTGGACCGGCTCTATGAAGGAATCCAGAACAGGATATCCGTTCTTGGGATTCCTATGGCTCACATAGTGCATACGCACGATATTGATACCGTACCTTGTGAACTCCTTTGCAAGCTTGTCTGCCTGCTCGTGGCTTGGAAAACATCCCGTCATGCCGCACTGGGTTCCTATAAAGCGGAGCTCAGTACCGTTTGCATCCACAAAACGGTCTCCGTCAGCCTTTACGAACCCGTCTATGCCGGCCGGTCTTCCATCCACACCGGCCCAAGTGCGGACATTCGTGATATTGTCCGGAGCATTATGGGTCGGCTGGAACGGGAACAACGGAGCGAATTCTCCGGAATTCTCAATCTGTTCCAGCATATCGGGACGCTGCTGAGCCATCAGTCCATGGACGCACATCAGTGCTGCCACCACAAATAGCATCGATCTTCTCATAGTTGGCTAATCTGCTAGTTTGCTGAGTGTACCGGTTCGGTCTTGGTATATTTCAGGACAAGTTTTTCTATGCGGAGATCCTGCTGCCTCATCCTTATCGTATAAGATTCACCCTTGTATACACCAAGAGTTCCGCCTCCCAACACGCCTTCGATTTTGGTGACGCCATCGGCAGAATAAGCATATGACGGATTGTCCGCTGTAATCGGCAGTTCATATACTATACGGTACGCATCCTTGCTGTTAGGAGAGACCGCACAATCCGCGACTCCAGTGTCTACTCTTACACCCGGATCATATTTCGTTGTCATATACATTCGCTTGGTCGTTGCTCCTGACAAAGAAGTACTATATACTTCCACGCTATTCAGATAGCGTCCTTTAATAGCAGGCAGTCTGATTGCACCGAAGTCATTATTCGTCTGAGTTCCGGACTCATCCTTGAAATACAATCCGTTCGCATTGAGTTCATAACAGTCCTTCACCGCACTGTCACATCCGCCTCTGACCTTGAATTCCAAATCAGCGGAATGTTGAACTCCGTCTACTTCGTATGGATATGACAAAGTGTAGGTTTCTCCGTCAGCAATCTGATCCGCCGCGGCCACTATAGGCTGATTGAAAGGAGTTCCATTCATGAAATCCACAGTGAACTCTATTGTTTCCGGAAGCATCAGCTGAGCCGACTCTCCCACAGATGCACCTGTGCCCACACTGAACTCCCTGTCCACACCGGCACCGAAACGGACAAGATTCACCTTTCCAGACTTAGGCCTTATGACGACGATATCAAAGCAATCCTCCGAAACTGTTTCCGGAGTCCTTTCCGGACGCTCTGCCTTAAGCGGCGCTGAAGCCGAAAGCGCCTTATTATAGCATTTATTGCTGTTCTGCGAAAAAGCAAGAATCGGGTTATCCGTATCGTTGAAAGGAGCCGTAAACTCGCAGTCGAAATGGTTGTGACCATGGAAGAACATCTTGAAATTTTCCGCATTCTTCATGACGTCGACCATTGCCTCTCCATTCTTCGGATACTCTGCATCTTCGCTGCGGGAAAATTTGACAGGTGATGCGTGCGAGAACACATAGACATCCTTGTCTGTGTCCATGGCAGCCTCAAACCAAGCAAGAGTCTCATTGGAGAATGATATGTCCGGACCGGCGTTCTCTTCATTTGAATTAAGGAATATGAGTCTTATGCCAAGGCCCGGGAAATCACGATAGAAATTCGTTCCGTTCATGGAAGACATGTCAAACATGACCTCACCTGTATCTCTGATCATCAGGTTATACAGCAAGTTGTTGTCAAAACGCGATATATTATCATCCTTATAATACCTGTTGTCATCATGGTTTCCGACACAGGCATAAATCGGAAGTCCCATCCGCCTGAACTGATTCCAGACATGCTCGATGGCAGCCACCGTCTTCTCCTTTGTCTCATCTCCACGGCATATATCACCCATACATACAAGGAAATCAAAGTTAATGTCATTCTGCAGGGCCAGCATATTTTCTATTGTGTAGTCAATCAGCTCAGGAACGTCTGAGGTCACAGCAAGATAATGGATGTCTGTGATCATCGGAAACACAAGGCACGGTTCATCTGTAAGATCATAGACTGCTGCATTCGTAGCCTCTACTTCGTCCTTATAGTAACTCCTTACACCCTTGCTGTCCAAAGGAATCACATAGGTGGTGCCGCTGGCGAGAGTCATAACCAGACAGCAGTTCTCTTCACTGACACTTTCAATGATGCATTCAGAGGCCTGCGAGCCCGTGTCCCCGAGATCCTCCCAGGTGTTTCCTCCGTCATAGGAAACCCACAGATGTCCCTCTTCAACCTTGAGCACAGTCTCGATAATGGTGTCAGCCACACCGGAACTGACATTTCCAAGTGACTCCCAGGTGGCACCCTTGTCATATGAGACCATAATGAGTTCATTCTCGACCTTGATCTGAGGAATGACTGCATTCATCTGGCTTACGAGACTGTCCAGATTCGAAACGTTCTGATCGAGCTGCTCGAACTTTTCACGAAGATAAGTGTCATCGTAGCAAGCTGCCAGCAGGATGACGCTAAAAAATAAAGCAAATATCTTTTTCATTGGTCAAAATGTGTTATTTCGTGGTTAACAGCAAATATAACTATCGTTATATAATTTTGCAAGCACAAATCCTTTTTCCTTAATATAAAACACAAGGCTCGGTAGAAGCACTCACTGAGTCAGGTCTGCAACCAAGCCTTCTATTCAACTGATGACGATACAGGGATACCGGTTCCACATGCTGCCCGGGAGACATCCAAACGCCATCCGGCCGTTCGAGACCATCCATATATGTCCGCTTCTGATACTTCTGTCCCAAAGAGCCGATGCACCAGTTGCGTCCTCCGATCCACGGGCTCATGCAGTCAATCTTGTCAGCGACACAGTTCCAGAACACGCAATTGACCGCTGGCCAGCCATGACCACTGCCCCAGTCTGCCCTGTCATTGACTTCCAGACGTATCCCGCACTGACAACTGTCATAGAGAAGCCCTGTCGCCCACCTGTGGTGCGGTCCGACCACCGAATGGGCATTTGTCATGACACAGTCAAGAAAGACATTCGGTCCGGGAACTCTCGCCCCAGTCACGAATCCATGTCTGTCCTCGTCGGCCACGCAATTCTCTATAAGACACATCTGGCCCCCGTTTATATTGAAGGCATATCTACGCTTGCCCGTAATCTGAGATATCGGGGCTGTCGAGATACAGTCACGAACCGTGATGCATCTTGCCCATTTTGCAAGAGTGACAAACGAACTGCCGAAATGGGCAGACTTCACGCCCCTGATCCAGCAGTTCTCGGCTCCTCTTACATATATTGCTGTCATGGAGTGCTCTTCATCTTCAGGATTGCTCCTGTCATATTCTGTAAGAAGAAAAATATCCTCGATTCCCGACTCCCCGATTCTCTCCACGGAAACACCGCATAATTCCATCTTCTCTGCATATCTGCTTTCAAAATCAGACACAATCGGACAGTCAAGCCATATCACATTACCTTCGACAGCAGTGACCTCCCTTTCCCAATACATTGCAAATTCAGACGCAATCCACTGCCTGGTCTTACCTTTCGGATCCTGAATCCTATTCATCTTCAGATCGGCCACCCAGCAGTCGTTCGGCCCAAAAAACAAAGCCACCCTGTCACCAGCCGCAAAAAGATCCGGATCATCCACCTTTACCCACATCTGACCGGCAAAGGCGTCCTCTACTATTTTCGTCCTAGAAATCAGTTTCCTTTCTGTCCTGACTCCGAACTTTATGAGGGGACGTCTGACTGTGCCGGTGGCAATCAGTCTTGTGCACTCACCCTCCCCTCGAAGAACTACGCCACTTCTCTCTATCGCCAGGGCTCCTTCTATATTATAATCCCCAGCCTTGAGAAACACTGCACCCGGTGCCGGAACATTATCAAGTGCATTCTGAATCATTTCAGTTGCATCAGAACCATCAGCAGGCGGATTCAAAGTCAAGACTGACCTGAACAAGGGTATATCCGCCTCTCCGTGCCTGTACCCGACATAGGAGAAATCTATCGGAACCGCATTAACATATTCATTATCACACGACTGGCATCTTCCCTGAGGCATCGCGCAGGAAAGAAGAAAAAGGATGATGATCAGACACTTTTCCATAGACATGTGATTTTGTCGCTGCAAACATACTCCTTTTAATTTTGTTTTACAACAGCTAACTGCTTTTTCTTATTGTAAATTTGATAATGGTGATTTAAAAAATGGCACGGGAACAGTCAATGAGTCCCGACCATGGGATTTTCAAGGTGCATAAGACCTCTTTAAACTTTGCAGATTGACCATATTGCTACACTAATTGACAACGAGCATATGATATATCATATTTTAAAGTATTTTTGCCGTACTTTAAAAACTGCCACATGACACTGAACTCAAAAAGCAGGAGGAAATACCTCACGATCAACCCTAGCGACCAGATATGGGGAATTGCAATAAATTCTGTCGGAAGGCAGAAGATATCAGAAAACGAGGATTATCCTCCTCAGGAGCACCCGACGAGATACCTTTTCGACACCAGCAAGGGAAGGATACTGCAGGAGTATCAACTCCTCTATATAACAAAGGGCAAGGGAGTGTTTTCCTCTGAGTCCAGCGGCAGACAGGAAATCAAGGAAGGATCCATGTTCCTTTTGTTTCCCGGTGAGAGACACACATATATGCCTGACACGGCCACAGGCTGGAACGAATACTGGATCGGGTTCAACGGAACGATAATGGACGAATGGGTCAGGAACGGATTCTTCTCAAAGGACACCCCGGTGTTCAATATCGGAATAAACGAGGAAATAATATCCTTATACAAGAAGGCGATAATGATTGCAGATGCTCAGGAGGCAAATTATCAGCAGGCTCTCGCCGGAATTGTTTGCAATCTTGTCAGCATGGCCATATACCTGAGCAGAAACCGAAGTTTCAAGAAATATGACATTAGCGAGCAGATCAGCACGGCAAAGGCCGCTGTCTATGAGAACATAAGCGCTATAACCCCGGAGGCTCTCGCTGAAATCACCTGCATGAGTTATTCAAAGTTCAGGAAGATCTTCAAGGAATATACAGGATTCGCGCCGGCTCAGTACATTCAGGAAGTGAGGATCAGCATGGCCAAGGAACTGTTGACCAACACTTCAAAGTCAGTCAAGGAAATTGCATTCGAACTTGGCTATGAGAACAAGGACTATTTCTTCACCGCCTTCAGGAAAGGAACCGGAACCACACCTGTGAACTACAGGAAACTAACTCAGGGAGAGATCATCTGAGAATATTCCCAAAAACATCAGTCACATTGTAAGAAATCAAAGTAAGCGGTCAGACAGGGATGAATATCTTTGTATATCAGAACTGTTATCACATCTGACATGACAATAAGAAACTACTTCGCAGTTGACCTTGGCGCGACAAGCGGAAGGACCATTCTCGCTTCCTTTGACGGGCACAAGGTATCCATGAGGGAATTGACCAGATTCCCCAATCCCATGATTCCTCTCGGAGGACATCTTTACTGGGACCTTCCTTTCCTATATAATGAAGTCCTGAACGGACTGCGCAAAGTCGCTGTGGAAGGAATGACGATCGACTCTATCGGCATAGACACCTGGGGCTGTGACTTCGCGTTCTTCGGAGCGGACGGGCAGCTTCTGGGACTTCCCCACTGCTACCGCGACCAGCACACTGCCGGTGCTCAGGAGAAGTTCTTCGAGAAGATGTCCTCAGAGGAGGTCTATAAGCGCACCGGCATCCAGTTCATGGATTTCAACTCGCTTTTCCAGCTCGACACATTGAAACGCAACGGATGCAGCGCGCTTGAAGCGGCTGAGAAGATACTCTTCATTCCCGACGCGCTCATATATATGCTCACAGGAAAGGCCGTGTGCGAATATACGGTCGCATCCACATCGCAGATGCTCAACCCTGCCACCGGAGATCTTGATTTGGGAATTCTTGAGGCGCTGGGTATTCCGCGCGAGAAGTTCGGAGTCATGACCCAGCCGGGAGCCGTTGTGGGAGAGTTGAGCGCACAGGTGCAGGAGGCTACCGGACTGGGAGCCGTTCCGGTGGTTGCCGTTGCAGGACATGACACAGGCTCGGCAGTTGCTGCTGTTCCGGCGGAAGATTCCGAATATGCATATCTGAGCTGCGGCACATGGTCGCTGCTTGGCATCGAATCAGAAAAGGCCATCATAACCGAAGACAGTTTTAGGGAGAACTTCACCAATGAAGGCGGTATAGAAGGTACTACACGATTCCTGAAGAACATCTGCGGTCTCTGGCTGTTCGAGCAGAGCAGGAAGGAGTTCAAGGATGTTCCTTCTTCCGTAGGAGAACTGGTCGCATTGTGCGAGAAATCTTCATATGAGGGGCTTATAAACCCTGACGCCCCTTGTTTTGCCGCACCGGCATCAATGACGACAGCCATCAGGGAATATTGCCTTGCCACCGGCCAGCCTGCGCCTGAGACTCCGGCCGACTATTGCCGCTGCATATTCAGGAGTCTTGCCCTGAGATATCGTCAGGTGGTGGAAATTCTGGAAGGAATGTGCTCGTTCCCGATCAAGAAGCTCCACGTCATCGGCGGAGGTTCACAGAACAGATATCTCATGCAGTATGCGGCAAATGCACTCAATATGCCGATGATATGTGGACCGGTCGAGGGAACGGCTCTGGGCAACGTGCTCATGCAGATGAAGGCGTCAGGAGTGGTGGATTCACTGAAGAAGATGAGGGAGATATCTGCGGCATCTGTCGATCTGGTGACATACTATCCGATTGACGCAGATAAATGGAACATCGAATACAATAAATTTAAAAACATAACAAAATGAAAGAGACATTGATTCATCAGGCGTATGAAATCGCAAAGGAGCGATACGCGGAACTCGGAGTGGACACGGAGAAGGTGCTCCAGCAGCTTCAGGACTTCCATCTCAGCATGCACTGCTGGCAGGCGGACGACGTAAAGGGATTTGAGGTGCAGGCCGGAGACATGTCAGGCGGTATACAGTCCACAGGAAACTACCCTGGCGCTGCACGCAACATCAACGAGGTACGAGCTGACGTCCTCAAGGCCAAGAGTCTTATCCCTGGCTCGCACAGGCTCAACCTTCACGAGATATACGGAGATTTCCAGGGCAAGGTCGTGGACCGCGACGAGGTGACTGTGGAGCATTTCCAGAGCTGGATCGACTGGGCTAAGGAGAACAACACACTTCTTGACTTCAACTCGTCTTCATTCTCACACCCGAAGAGTGGCAGCCTCTCGTTGGCAAATCCAGATGAGGGTATCCGTAAGTTCTGGGTGGAGCACACAAAGCGTTGCCGTGACATCGCAGACGCGATGGGTAAGGCACAAAACGATCCATGTATCATGAATGTGTGGGTGCATGACGGCTGCAAGGACGTATCAGTAAACCATATGCTCTACCGCGAGACCTTGAAGAAGTCTCTTGACGAGATCTTCGCTGAAGACAAGAAATGGATGAAGGACTGCATCGAGGGAAAAGTGTTCGGAATCGGTCTCGAGAGCTTCACTGTCGGCTCGCATGATTTCTACACTGCATATGCCGCAAAGAACAACAAGATCCTCACAATCGACACAGGTCACTATCATCCGATGGAAATTCCAGGCGACAAGGTGTCTGCTGTGCTCCAGTTCGTTCCTGAACTCATGCTTCACGTGAGCCGTCCTGTACGTTGGGACTCCGACCATGTAACCATCATAGATGACACCACCCAGGATCTTTTCTCAGAAATCGTACGTGCAGGTGCTCTTGACCGCGTACACTACGGTCTGGACTTCTTTGACGGATCGATCAACCGCATCGGAGCATACGTGATCGGATCACGTGCAGCACAGAAATGTATGCTCAAGGCACTCCTGGAGCCACGTGAACTCATCAGCAAGCACGAACTGGCTGGTGACACATTCGAGGTGCTCCAGCTCATCGAAGAGGGCAAAACTCTGCCTTGGAATGCAGTCTATGATGAATTCTGCGTACGCAACAATGTTCCTGTGGGCAACGATGTGATCGCTGTCATCAAGGATTACGAAAAGAATGTGCTGTCATCCCGAGCGTAATAACTGTCATCATGAATATAATCATAGGACTACTCATAATCGCCACCGGCGCATTCTGCCAGTCGAGCAGCTATGTGCCGATCAACAAGATCCGCAAATGGAGCTGGGAAAGCTACTGGCTCGTGCAGGGCGTATTTGCCTGGCTCATATTCCCGTTCCTGGGAGCCTTGCTGGCTGTACCTGCGGGTCACGGATTGTTTGAACTGTATGCAGCCGCACCTAAGGCTTCACTTCTGACGGCATTCTTCGGAGTGCTCTGGGGAGTAGGTGGACTGACCTTCGGCCTTTCGATGAGATACCTCGGAGTTGCGCTGGGACAGTCCATAGCACTCGGAACTTGTGCCGGACTGGGAACCATAATGGGGCCCGTACTTCTGAACCTGTTCTTCCCTAAACTTGGCGCTCTTTCAGCACTGACATCATCAGTGATCATAGGCGTGGTCGTGACGCTTGTCGGAATCGCAATCATCGGAGTGGCCGGCGGAATGAAATCCGCTTCACTTTCCGAAGAGGAGAAGAAGGAAGCAGTCAAGGACTTCAACTTCCCGAAAGGTCTGGCAATCGCCCTGCTGGCGGGATTCATGAGCGGATGCTTCAACGTGGGTCTGGAGTTCGGCAAAGATCTCAACTTCGGAGAACTCACCGCTCCTATGTTCAGGACACTCCCCGCAACCCTTCTTGTGACAGTCGGAGGATTCATCACCAATGCCGTCTATTGTCTGTATCAGAATTCCCGCAACAGGACTTTTGCGGACTATAAGGACGGAAAGCTCTGGGCATCCAACATACTCTTCTGCGCCCTGGCCGGACTCCTGTGGTACAGCCAGTTCTTCGGGTTGTCGCTCGGACGCAGCTTCTTTGAGGCAGGCAGTGCGATGGACACACTGGCATTCTGCATCCTGATGGCTCTCAATGTGACATTCTCCAATGTCTGGGGAATCATTCTCAAGGAGTGGAAAGGATGTTCAAGAAAAACTATTGTAGTACTCGTGACAGGAATAGCAGTCCTGATACTCAGCTCATTCCTGCCTGAACTTTTAAAGTAGTTCATTGTCATTCCCGGCTTGACCGGGAATCTAAATCAGATAAAATGGGAAAATCAATACTAGACAACAGTCCGGCCCTGTCAGCAGCAGTGTGGCAGGTAGCCGAGACAGCAGGCTATCTCTGGGAGAAGGGATGGGCTGAGAGAAACGGTGGAAACATCACCGTAAACATCACCGAGCATGTGGACGAGCAGATGCGTTCCATGCCGGCGATAAGCGCCCCAAAGGCAATCGGGATCGTTCTCCCTCACCTGAAAGGATGCTGGTTCTACTGCAAAGGCACCCAGAAGCGTATGCGTGACCTTGCACGCGACCCCATGGCAAACGGAAGCATAATCCGCATTCTTGACGACTGCGCCCACTACGAGATCGTGGCTGACCAGCCCGTTGCTCCGACATCTGAACTTCCGTCTCATCTGAGCGTGCACAACTATCTTCTGGCCAAGGGATCTCCATATCGCGCTTCTCTGCACACTCACCCTATCGAACTGGTTGCCATGACACATAGCCGGAAATTCATGCAGAAGGATGTTGCCACAAGACTTCTCTGGTCGATGATTCCGGAGACCAAGGCCTTCTGTCCTCGCGGTCTGGGAATGGTTCCGTACCTGATGCCAAGCGGAGTGGAACTGGCAGAGGCTACCATCAAGGCCATCGATGACGACTATGATGTGGTGATGTGGGAGAAGCACGGAGTCTTCGCTGTGGACACGGACATAATGTCCGCCTTCGACCAGGTGGATGTGCTCAACAAGGCAGCCCTTATATATATAGCATCCCGCAACATGGGCTTCGAACCGGAAGGAATGTCCGACGCTCAGATGCAGGAACTCACCGACGTCTTCGGCCTGCCGAAATAGGCTCTCCAAGGTAGCACATAACCATCTGAGCCTCAACGTAATATAAAAAGTGCGTGCCACCAATGGGGAGCACGCACTTTTTATATCTGGCAGATTATCAGAGAGTTATCTGCCGCAGTTTTTACTGCTCGTCAACGCCCTGGTCGTCAGCGCCGCCCTGCGGACCTGCCTGGCCGCTCTGGAACGGATCCTGAGCACCTGGCTGAGCGCCCTGAGCCGCCTTTGCCATATCCTCTGAAGCGGCATGCCATGCAGCCTCAAGTTCTGCGTTGTACTTGTCGATGTCAGCAAGGTTCTGAGCCTTCACTGCCTCCTGGAGCTTGTTCTTTGCCTCCTCGATTGCAGTCTTCTTCTCTGCAGGAATCTTGTCGCCATACTCCTTGAGATTCTTCTCTGTCTGGAAGCACATTCCGTCAGCGTTGTTGATCTTGTCGATGCGCTCCTTCTCTGCCTGGTCAGCAGCCTCGTTAGCCTTAGCCTCGTCCCTCATCCTCTGGATCTCAGCCTCAGAAAGTCCTGATGAAG
>CAZMNZ010000022.1:0-20777 GCA_964567765.1 uncultured Muribaculaceae bacterium | reverse complement strand
AGCAGCGTCTCAAGGTCTACGCCGAGATTCTTGGCATAGGTGCGGTCAAATGCATGCTCCGCGTCGATGATGGCGGCGATTCCTCCCTGCTTCTGAGCCTGTGCGATCGCATGGATCGCAAGAGTCGTCTTACCGCTGGATTCCGGTCCGTAGATCTCGATGACCCTTCCGCGAGGGTATCCTCCGATACCGAGTGCGGCGTCAAGCGCAATGGAACCGCTCGGAATGACCGAAACCTCCCATTTTGGCTGATCTCCCAGCTTCATGATCGTACCTTTTCCGTAGTCTTTCTCAATCTTGTCAATCGTCGCCTGCAGCGCCTTGAGCTTTGCTGCATTCATACCGGTACTTTCCTGTACTTCTTCTTTAGCCATAAATGTAAAATATTTAAAAGTTATTGCCGTCGGAACTATTCCTCAAGCGGAGCAAAAATAATCAAAAAAGCGGAACATTTCCAACTTTTCGAATGCAAAATTACAAGGCCATTGTGCCAAGTTGCGGCACAATAAAATAATGTGCAAAAAAATGTCTATATTTGACTTAAAATATTGCTGAATGAAGATAAAGCTTTTAGGAAAGAATCTTGAGGAACTCAAACGTCTGGTCGCTGACGAGGGACTGCCTGGCTTCACAGCCAAGCAGATAGCCCAGTGGCTGTATGTCAAGAAGGTGCGTTCCATAGATGATATGACCAACCTCTCCAAGGCTGCGCGTGCGGCGCTCTCTGAGAAGTACGAGGTGGGAGTGACTCCGTATGCCGGGCTGCAGGTCTCGTCGGACGGCACGAAGAAATATCTTTTCCCTGTGAAATGCTCCCATAAAAGAGGGCTGAATCCGGTGTGTCCGGAGGAAGAACTTGAGGCTGGGGCAATCGAAGCTGTCATGATACCGGATGAGGACCGTGCAACTCTCTGCGTGTCGTCCCAGTCGGGCTGCCGTATGGGCTGCAAGTTCTGCATGACTGGCCGCCAGGGCTTTCATGGACATCTGTCGGCAGCAGATATAATCTCCCAGTTCATCGCTGTGGATGAGTCTGACAGACTGACCAACACTGTTTTCATGGGTATGGGAGAGCCGCTGGACAATTATGAGAACGTCATGAGGGCGATAGAGATCCTGACGGCTGACTGGGGTTTCGGCTGGAGTCCGAAGAGGATAACCGTTTCGACCATCGGTGTCCTTCCGAATCTTAAGAGATATCTGGACGAGTGCAAGTGCCATCTGGCAGTCAGCCTTCATGATCCTTTCGGTCCGGAGCGTCTGAGCATGATGCCGGTCCAGGGCGCATGGCCGATCCAGGAGGTGATAGACCTTATAAAGCAGTATGATTTTACCGGTCAGCGCCGCGTCAGTTTCGAGTACACTATGTTCGCTGGATTCAACGACACCAAGGTCCATGCGGATGCCCTGATCAGGATGCTCAAGGGACTTGAATGCAGGATGAACCTGATCCGCTTCCATAAGATTCCTGATTTTCCTTATGAAACTTCTCCGGGCGTGATTATTGAAAACTTCAAGCAGCGCCTTAATAATGCCGGCATAACGACTACGGTAAGGGCCTCCAGAGGGGAGGATATACTTGCAGCCTGCGGAATGCTTGCCGGCGAACATGGCGGAAAATAAAGATGAAACGCTTTCTGACATATCTGATTCTGACTGTCTGTGCTCTCGTTAACGCTCAGACTGTCTCCGCTTATGGTATAGACCCTAAGCAGGATTCTCTTGCCGTGCTGCGCATGCGTCAAAGGATGGATCAGATAAGGAAGAAACGCCCTACGGTTGCGCTGGTTCTCAGCGGTGGAGGCGCCAAGGGAACTGCCCATGTGCCGATAATCCGGTATATAGAGGAACTGGGAATCCCGGTGGACCTTGTGGTGGGAACAAGCATGGGAGGTCTGATAGGCGGTCTCTATTCTCTCGGATATTCGGTGGATGAGATGGATTCCCTCGTCAGGAACATGGACTGGAGCTGGGCTCTGAGTGACAAGCTTTCGAGAGAGTATATCACTTATACAGACATGAAATACAAGGAGAAGTATCTCCTGTCGATCCCGTTCTATTACGAGCGTGACTACTACAAGATGAAGCTTGCCGACGAGCATCGTTTCGACCATATGAAGGAACATGAGATCCTTCATATCGGTGCGGACAATGAGGACGGTCCGGAAATGCTCAAGCACAATCTTCTGGGAAGTCTGCCGTCAGGATATATATATGGTCAGAATGTCAGCAACCTGATAAGTTCGCTGACGATCGGATATCAGGATTCCATTGATTTTCAGACTCTTCCTATTCCATATGCCTGCATCGCTACCGATATGGTGTCGGGAAAGGCTAAGATATGGCACAGCGGAAAGATGAATGATGCCATGCGTTCCACAATGTCGATTCCGGGTATGTTCGCTCCGATCAAGACGGAGGGAATGGTGCTTGTGGACGGAGGCCTTAGAGATAACTATCCTACTGCACTTGCCCGTTCTATGGGAGCAGACATAATCATAGGCGTGGATCTGGCACAGGGAAGGCGAAGTTATATGAGTGTCAACAATATAGCCGACATTGTGGTTCAGGGAATCGACATGCTGGGACGGGATTCGTACGAAAAGAACATCCTTATTCCGGATGTGACGATAAAGCCTCTTCTTCCAGAATTCAATTCGTTGAGTTTCAATGCTGCGGCAGTCGATACGATAATGGTCAGGGGCTGGCAGGCGGCTCAGGCTCAGGATTCCCTGCTGAGAGAGGTGGCCAGAAGGACACGCGAGGATTATGTCAGTGTGAGGAAACCTAAGGCCTTCGATTTCCATGCAGATTCGCTGATCATTGCGGAGGTGGATGTGAAGGGAGTGCTGCCTAAGGAAAAGGAGATGCTCAAGGGCAGGCTGCACCTGAAGTTCGGGCAGAAGATAAGCCGTGCCGATCTGGATCATATTGTCGCTCAGATATACAGTACCCAGGCTTATGATTATGTCACATACGAACTTCTTGGCGAGAAGGAGCCGTTCCATCTTGTGCTGAACTGCAAGAAGGGACCCGTGCACCAGTTGGGACTGGGAGTTCGTGCGGACACCGAAGAGATCGTGTCCGTACTTCTGAATCTGGGATTCAATGCGCACAGACTTCAGGGACATAAACTGGATCTGGTGGGAAAGATAGGTGCGAATCCATATATGCAGGTTCATTGGTCGTATGACACTCCGAAGATTCCGACACTGAATGCGGCTGCCTCAGTCCGCTGGACTGATATGAATCTGTTGAATTTCAGGGAGAACGATCTGAATTTCAATTTACTGAATGCCCGTCTGGAGTTCTACGTCTCCAACATCAAGTGGAAGTGGCTGGACATTAAGGGCGGAGTCAGGAGTGAATATTTCAATGTCAGGAATCTCAAATCATCACAGATAATCGGAGATTATGACATGGGGCTTGTCAGGAATAATTTCAGTTCCCTGTTTGCAGATGCCCGGACAGATACCTTTGATGACGGATATTTTCCGACAAAGGGAGTCAATGCCGGTGCATCATATATGTGGACTTTTGCTGGTTTTCCTAATCACGTGAGAGGTTTCCAGACAGTTCAGGCTGATGCTAAGGTCGTGCTTCCGGTAGGACGTATATTCGCCTTCATTCCTTCGTTCAATGTCAGGTTCCTTTTCGGTGAAGAGATACCTGTGCCGTATTTCAATGCGATAGGCGGATCGCTGGCAGGAAGGTATGTGGACCAGCAGATGCCGTTCATAGGCATAACGAATCTGTCCGCCATGAAGAACATTATAGCCATATTCAGAACAGACTACAGGTTCAGAATCGTTAAGAACCATTACATCACCGGCATTGTCAACTATGCCAGGGATTGCGACTCTTTCAGGACCTATGCCAATGGTCTGGGATATTTCGGAGCGGGAATAGAATATGCCTTCGACACCATTTTCGGCCCTTTGAAGGCTAATGTGCACTGGTCGAATCTTACAAACCGTGTGGGCGTGTATTTGAGCGCCGGATATAATTTTTAGTATGAAGGACAAGATACTGGACAGATTGCGCCGTCAATGTTCCCGTAGGGAATATTGCAGTGCGGACATATTGAAGAAGGCAGGAGATGCCTTGGATGGTGACCGTGAAGGTGCAAAGGAGATCCTTGATGCTCTCGTTGCGGAAAAATATGTGGATGATCTGCGTTATGCCACTGCTTATGCACGTGAAAAGTCGATGATTTCCGGTTGGGGAGAGACCAAGATCAGGTATATGCTTTCAGGTAAGGGAATTCCCCGCGATACCATATCCCAGGCTCTGACTGAAATCGATGAAGACAAGGCCGGACAAAGGCTGGAAAAGTTGATGGCTGTCAAGATCAAGGCGTTGAAGGATGACCCTCAGACACATATCAAACTTCTGAGGTTCGGGCTTGGTAGAGGTTATCAATATGATGAGGTGGTTGCTGCCATTGATAAATGTAAAACGAACATATGATTGAAGGAAAAAGATTCCTCACCCAGGAGGAAATCGAGACTTTGAAGTCTCAGTCCTGTACGGCGGAAGACTGGAGCAGGATAACGGTAATGGAGGGGTTTGCTCCGAAATATGTGAGAAACGTGCGTTTCTCCGGAGATATCCATATGGGAGTATTCGCCAAATGTTTCGATATGCCGGGAGGCATCAGAAAGCATTCCGGAATATATAATGCGACCCTGCATAATGTGACGGTCGGGGATGACTGCTGCATAGAGAATGTCAAGAACTATATAGCGAACTACGAGATCGGACATGACTCGTTCATAGAGAATGTGGACATCATCCTGACTGACTGTGTCAGCACTTTCGGAAACGGAGTGGAGGTGGCGGTCCTGAACGAGACAGGAGGCCGGGAAGTCATGATATATGACCGTCTGACTGCTCAGACCGCCTATGTGATGGCGCTGTACAGGCATATGCCGGAGATGGTGGCCAATCTTCGTGCTGCCATTAACAGATATGTGGAAAGTGTTTCTTCGTCTGTCGGCAGGATAGGCTCCAATGCTGTGATAGTGGATGCCGGTTATATAAAGAATGTCAAGGTCGGGGACTATGCGAAGATCGAGGGGTGTTCGCGTCTGAAGAACGGAAGCATAAACAGCAACGAGCATGCTCCTGTGCATATAGGTGTGAATGTGATAGGAGACGACTTTATCATATCCAGCGGTTCGAGTGTGGAGGACGGTGTGACCTTCTCCCGTTGCTTCATAGGCCAGGCCTGCCGGCTGGGACATAACTATTCAGCGACCGATTCGCTTTTCTTCGGCAACTGTCAGGGGGAGAACGGAGAGGCGTGTGCGATATTTGCCGGTCCTTTCACCGTGACCCACCACAAGTCCACCCTTCTTATTGCCGGTATGTTCTCATTCATGAATGCCGGTTCGGGTTCCAACCAGAGCAACCATATGTACAAACTCGGACCGATCCATCAGGGTATCATGGAGAGGGGAGCCAAGACTGCATCCGACTCATATATATTGTGGCCGGCCAAGGTGGGAGCCTTCTCGCTGGTGATGGGACGTCATGTCAGTCATCAGGATACATCAGACCTGCCGTTCTCCTACCTCATCGAGCAGCAGAACACCTCTTTCATAATGCCGGGAGCCAACCTCAAGAGTGTGGGAACCATCCGTGATGCTAAGAAGTGGCCTCGTCGCGACGCGAGAAAGGATCCGGACAGACTCGACCAGATAAACTACAATCTTCTCAGTCCATATACCATCCACAAGATGCTCAAGGGCGTGAAGATCCTCAAGAGGCTGCAGAAAGTTTCAGGTGTATATTCGGATGCTTATACTTATCAGAGCGGAAAGATCAGGAGTTCGTCTCTGAAGAACGGTCTCAAATACTATGGGATGGCCATTGATAAGTTCCTTGGTAACTCTCTGATCACCAGGATAATGAATTCGGAATTCTCTTCCATTGAACAGTTGCGCTCTGCGCTTGTGCCTAAGGTGAGTTTCGGAGAAGGGGACTGGGTGGACCTGGCCGGAATGATTGCTCCGAAGGATGCGGTTGCGGCTCTTCTGGATGATATTCAGAACGGGGTGCTGACAGATGTCGAGGCAATCAATGCTCGCTTCGCTGACATTCATGCAAACTATTATGAATATGAATGGAAGTGGGCCTATAAGATTCTCGAAAGTCAATATGATGTGGATCTGTCAACGGTCACGGTTGAAAAACTGATGGAAATCATAGGCAGATGGAAGAGTTCTGTGGTCGGTCTGGACAACCTTATATATGAGGATGCCCGTAAGGAGTTCTCTCTCAGCGTGATGACAAGTTTCGGAGCAGACGGAGACGAGGAGGAAAGGATGGAAGACTTCATGCAGGTGCGCGGCTCCTTCTTCGAGGCGAATCCTTTCGTCACCTCAGTCAAGGACCACATCCGCGTCAAGTCCGAACTGGGTGACCGGGTGCTGGAAATCCTCCGGGACTTATAGACATAATAAAAGCGGCACTTCGGTGCCGGTGGCATTGGCTCCCGAAAAGGGAGGGGACCCACGAAGTGGGGAGGACCACCGGCACCGGAGTGCCGCTTTTATATTATAGTCTAAAGAGTGTTGAGGCACTCGGTTACGTTCTTCTCGATGCGTGAGGCGATGTCGCTGCCTTCTGCCTTCTCGAACTTCTCGCCGATGATGTTCTCGTAGAGTTCGATGTAGCGCTCTGTGATTCCGTTTACGATTTCCTCTGTCATCTCAGGAACCTGCTGGCCTTTCTGGCCCTGGAAGCCGTTTGCCATGAGCCACTCGCGGACGAACTCTTTGGAGAGCTGCTTCTGCTTTTCGCCGTTTGCCAGACGCTCTTCATATCCTTCTGCGTAGAAATAGCGTGATGAGTCAGGAGTATGGATCTCGTCCATCAGGTATATCTTTCCGTCCTTCTTTCCGAACTCATATTTCGTGTCCACAAGGATGAGTCCCATCTTTGCCGCGATCTCGGTTCCTCTCTGGAAGATTGCGCGTGTGTATGCTTCGAGTTGCTCATAATCCTCGCGGCTCACGATGCCCTGAGCGATGATCTCTTCCTTGGATATGTCTTCGTCATGTCCTTCTGCCGCCTTGGTGGTAGGGGTGATGATGGGCTGAGGGAACTTCTGGTTCTCCGCCATTCCTTCCGGCATCTCGATACCGCAGATCGTGCGCTTGCCTGCCTTGTACTCCCTCCATGCGTGGCCGGAGAGGTATCCGCGGATGACCATCTCCACCTTGAACGGCTCGCACTTGTGACCGATAGTCACCATAGGGTCCGGAGTGGCGATCTTCCAGTTAGGAAGGATGTCGCTTGTCGCGTCCAGGAACTTGGCCGCTATCTGGTTGAGCACCTGGCCCTTGAACGGAATTCCCTTAGGGAGGACCACGTCGAATGCTGAGATGCGGTCGGAAACCACCATCACGAGATATTCGTCATTGATGCTGTACACGTCGCGTACCTTTCCTACATAGTGGCCGGTCTGTCCGGGGAAATTGAAATCGGTCTTTACAATTGCTTCCATTTTGATATAGTTGTTTTAAATCGGGCGCGAAGATAGTGATTTTTATTCGTACTCCGTCAGTTTAAGGCGGTATTTGTTGCTTCCGAAGTTCCGGAAGAATCGCAGACCATCCTCTTCCGTCATTCCCGGTTTGACCGGAAATCTCCGCCACTGGCCGTCAACAGCGAACATGACAGGATTCTTCGTTCCTTCCAGATCAAACCCCAGTCTCCGGTATACATCGCCCTTGGACCATTCCAGGTCCGCATAACTCATCAGGTCGTCCGGGCAGACCTCCTTGATGAACGTCTTCATGAGCCTTCCCATGCCGCCGCTCAGCCTCACTTCCGAGAGGGACGCATATCTTGTCCACTCATATGACCTTATGGCCCGGTCTCCCTTAACCCATTTCCTTGCATTGGAGAAGGTCGCCACTGCCACCAGGGTGCCGGACATGTCCATCCTGCCGTTGTCTGCCCCCTCCATCATCTGCGCGATATGCCCCGTATGCCTCTTGAAGAAAAGCCCGTAGCAATATCTGCATGCCGCATATCCGTAACTGTGGTTCTTCTCCAGAAATTCCCGCGCGGCGGCCTTGTCGATCTTCCTTATCTCGCAGTTGCGTGCGTATATAGGACGGAAGAGTTCCAGATGCGCCAGCAGTCTTTTCTGCATCATATCCCTCTGCCTCTCCCATCTGTCTCTGGTGATGATAAGCGGATATTCCCCGTCATATGAATTTATCATTCGGATGCTCTTCAGCGCTTCCTCGGCCTGCTTTTCAGCCTCTGACGGAGTTCTGGCCTTAATTTCAAGAGGAAGGATGACCCTGTCGTGATGCCCGTCGAGCGTGACTGTGTGCACGACCTCCAGCCCGTGCCTCATCTGGACGGAGCATTCAAATCCGGTCTCTTTGAGAAATCCGGTTATTTCTTCGGTCAGTCTTTCCATCGTCCGGCAAAGATAGCAACTATTGTTTTTTCAAATCCTTGTTTTTGCCATCTTTTGAGGATTAGAAAGAGTTTTTCGGCTTCAAATCCTCATTTTTGACCATTTCTGAGGATTTGTTTTACTAACTTTGCAATATGCAAGATATACCAGAAAAGAACATTGACCCTCAGGAGTCTCTCCCTCAGGAAGTTATGTCTGAGGACCAGCTCCCTGGACTGGCTCAGTCGGGAATCCATGCCGGGTTTCCGTCACCGGCTACGGACTATATGACTCGGGCGATAGACCTGAACCGCGAACTTGTGAAACATCCTGCCGCAACATTCTATGGACGTGTGGTCGGGGATTCGATGATTGAAGCAGGAGTAGAGGAAGGCGATATACTTGTGATAGACAGGGCGTTGGACCCGAAGGACGGGGATATGGCCGTGTGTTTTGTGGACGGGGAGTTCACCCTCAAGCACCTGAGGATCGAGGACGGGGGACTCAGGCTGGAGCCGGCGAATCCTGAATATCCGGTCATCGAGATCACGGAGGGGATGGATTTCAGGATGTGGGGAGTGGTGACTTATATAATTAAAAAGGTAAGGTAGAGATATATGTTCGCATTGGTGGACTGCAATAATTTCTTCGTCTCGTGCGAAAGGGTCTTCCGTCCGGATCTGGAGGGGAAGGCTGTTGTCGTGCTGTCCAACAATGACGGGTGCGTGGTTTCCCGCAGCAACGAAAGCAAGGCTATGGGAATCAACATGTGCGCTCCGTTCTTCGAGATCAAACATCTCGCTGATGCCGGACACCTCCATGCCTTCTCCTCCAACTATGCCCTGTATGGCGATCTGTCGAACAGGGTGATGTCTATCCTGGCCGATGCAGTGCCCAGGATAGAGATATATTCCATCGACGAGGCCTACCTTCATCTCGAAGGAATCGATCCGGAAAAGATTCCCCTGTTGTGCCGTGAACTTGTGGACAAGGTCAGGAAATGGGTCGGGGTGCCGGTCAGCATAGGAGTCGCGCCGACCAAGACTCTGGCGAAGATTGCCAGCCACTTCGCGAAGAAATATAAGGGTTACAAGGGTGTGTGCATGATGGACTCGGAGGCCAAACGCCTGAAAGCCTTGGAACTGACCCCGATCGGTGACGTATGGGGAGTGGGACGGAGACTGGCTCCGAAGATGCATGAAATGGCAGTGATGACGGCCCTTGATTTCGTGAACAGGCCCAAGGACTGGGTCGAAAGGACGTTCAGTCTGCCGGTTGTAAGGACTTGGGCGGAACTGCAGGGGCATGCATGTGTGGATGAAGAACGGGAAGAGCGCAGGAAAACCATCTGCACATCGCGTTCATTCGCGGATATGATAGATGATGAGAACGAACTTATGCTGCGCGTGTCTGATTTCGCGGCTTTGTGTGCAAAGAAACTCCGCGAAGAAGGCTCATCCGCCTGTGATGTCACGACATTCATGTACACCAACCGTTTCAGGGAGGATCTTCAGCAGTATTTCCCTTCGGCGACAATCCGTCTGGATGTGGCTGCAAACAGTGCCCAGGAAATTGTCGGAGCGGCTCTCAGAGCATTCAGGACCATCTACAGACCTGGTTTCAAATATAAGAAGGCAGGTGTGACAGTGAGCAATATTGTGCCGTCCGACGCTGTCCAGGGATCGATCTTCGGTTTTGATGAAGAACTCAGAAGCAGGCAGGACCGCCTGTCGGAAGTGATGGATAAGGTGAACCGTGCAGCTGCGGGAGGGTCTGATTCTTCGGGCAAGTCACTTATAAGGCTGGCTGCCCAGCGGCCCGGACATTTTGCGGACGGAATACGCCGTGATTTCTGCTCGCGCCTCTATACCACATCCCTCGACGACATCATAGATGTCCATTGAGTTGTATTTCTATCAAAAATGATATAACTTTGCCGAGTTGTGCCCTTGTCAGAGGCATATTTGTCAGAAACATATAATGATTTCAATATGGTAAAGGTAAATTTGGGAGGCTGCAGCTCCTTTGTAAAAGATGCAGATTACAAGGCATATGTGGAGAAGGCTCTCTCCGCTCTTGAAGTGCTTGAGAATGAGACAGGAAAGGGTAATGACTTCCTCGGTTGGAAGCATCTTCCGTCAGAGACTCTCGCCGGCGGACTTGTGGCTGAGTGTGAGGCTGTAAGGGATGCATGGAAGGCAAAGAACATCGACCTTGTCGTGGTCATCGGTATAGGAGGCTCATATCTTGGTGCAAAATGCGCTCTTGAGGCTCTTTCTCATCAGTTCGCAAAGCAGCTCAAGACAAAGGGAGACGCTCCTGAAATCGTTTTCGCCGGTCAGAATCTCTCTGAGGAATATATGTGCGAACTCATGGATCTCGTGCAGGAAAGGAACGCAGCATGCGTGGTGATCTCAAAGTCAGGTACTACGACAGAGCCTGCTGTTGCTTTCCGTCTTGTGAAGAAATATCTTGAGGATACATATGGAAAGGTAGAGGCTGCCGAGCGTATCGTGGCTGTTACAGACAAGGCACGAGGAGCCCTCAAGTCACTTTCGACACAGGAAGGCTACAAGACCTTCGTCATCGAGGACAATGTGGGAGGCCGTTTCTCAGTCCTTACTCCTGTAGGTATCCTTCCTATCGTGCTTGCCGGTTTCGACATGAAGGCAATGCTCGAAGGCGCCCTTGAAATGGAGAAACTCTGTGCGAAGCCATGCGGCGAGTGCAACCCTGCAGTCCAGTACGCGGCTATGCGTAACGCCCTCTACAACCAGGGCAAGAAGATAGAGATCCTCGTTGCATACAACCCTAAGCTCACATTCCTCGGCGAGTGGTGGAAGCAGCTCTACGGTGAGTCGGAAGGAAAGGACGGTCTGGGAATCTTCCCTGCATCAGTGAACTTCACGACTGACCTCCACTCAATGGGACAGTACATCCAGGACGGCGAGCGCACCCTCATGGAGACAACCGTGACAGTGGAGAACAGCAACCGCTCTATGCTCATAGAGAACGATCCTCAGAACCTTGACGGTCTGAACTTCCTCTCAGGAAAGCATGTTGAGGAGTGCAATGCGATGGCAGAACTCGGAACAAAGCTCGCTCACATCGATGGCGGCGTTCCTCAGATCTCCCTCAGCATCGAGCGCATCAACGAGCACAACCTCGGAGCCCTCTTCTACTTCTTCGAGAAGGCCTGCGGAATCAGCGGCTACATGCTTGGCGTGAACCCGTTCGACCAGCCGGGCGTAGAGGCCTACAAGAAGAACATGTTCGCCCTCCTCGGCAAGCCTGGCTACGAGGCTCAGGCAGAGGCCCTCAAGGCAAGACTCTGATTCACATGCGGCTTGTCCGCATTTTGGCATACCCTTTGCAATTACTCTGATACGGTTAGTTTAGTTGTTAATAATAGGGTTTTGGTTCATCTCTCCGGCGGGTTCTCTGTCGGGGAGATGTTTTTTGAGAGAATTTCTCATTGTGGAGAGATTTTAGTATTTTTGTAGGCTCGGTATTCCGGTACCGGGCCTAAATCCGATTTATATGGCAGAAGAAGGAAACATCATAGTCCGCAGAGCGAAGGTCAATAATCTCAAGGATGTCACCGTGGAGATTCCCCGCGGCAAGTTTGTTGTAGTGACAGGCATATCCGGCTCAGGCAAGTCATCCCTTGCCTTCGACACCCTGTATGCGGAAGGGCAGAGGCGATTTGCCGAGAGCCTTTCTTCCTATGCCAGACAGTTCCTGGGCCGAATGTCCAAGCCGGATGTGGAACTGATCGAGGGCATTCCGCCTGCCATTGCCATCGAGCAGAAGGTGAACACCCGCAATCCTCGCTCGACCATTGCCACCAGTACGGAAATATACGACTATCTCCGCATGATCTTCGCCCGCATCGGCAGGACATATTCACCTGTTACCGGAGAAGAGGTCAAGTGCCATACGACCAATGATGTCATGGAGTACATCTTCGAGGGAGAGGCTTCGGCTGCATATATACTTGCCGATCTTGACTGGGAAGCCCGTCCGGACAAGGTGGAACTCATGCTTCAACTCAAGGAGGAAGGCTATTCCAGATTCTTTACTGACAGAGTGGTAAGGATCGAGGAGGTCATGCAGAGGGCGGAGACAGGGGATTATCCTTCCCGGCTTTATCTTCTTGTGGACCGTCTCAAATTGAACGGAAACCCCGACGAGGATCTGAAGACGCGTTTGCATGCATCGATAGAGACTGCTTTTGACAAGGGAGAGGGAACTCTCTATGTCAGGAAGGAGATGCCTGCTCAAGAAGAGGCGGACGGTGAGGTTGAGACGAAGCAGTTCATCAACCGCTTTGAGGCGGACGGAATGGTGTTCGAGAAGCCGGATGAGTATCTTTTCAGTTTCAACAGCCCGCTGGGGGCGTGCCCGGTGTGCGGAGGTCTGGGAAAGATAATCGGAATAAGCGAGGATCTTGTGATTCCGGACAAGAGCAAGACGATATACGACGGCGCAATCGCCTGCTGGCGAGGCGACAAGATGGGATGGTTCAAGGATCAGATCGTGCGCAATGCCTCTAAATACGGCATTCCTATCTTCGAACCCTACTGCAATCTCAGTCAGGAGGTCAAGGATCTCATCTGGAAAGGACATGCTGCGGAAAGGGAAGAGGATTCGATAATCGGCATCAACGAGTTCTTCAAGTGGGTCGAGGCCAACAGATATAAGATTCAGTACAAGTATATGCTGAGCCGTTATTCCGGCAAGACCGTGTGTCAGGAATGTGGCGGAAGCCGTCTTCGCAAGGAGGCTCTCTATGTCAAGGTGGGCGGAAAGAACGTCCATGAACTTCTGGGCATGAATGTGGGGCAGTTGCTGGAGTTCTTTGCCAATGTGCAGCTGACGGATTCCGAACGGCAGATTGCATGCAAGGCAATAGATGAGATCGTCTCGCGTCTGAATTATATAAACGATGTCGGTCTAGGATATCTCACGCTGAACCGTGCCTCCAACACGCTTTCCGGAGGAGAGAGCCAGCGTATCAACCTGGTTACCGCCTTGGGCAGTTCTCTGGTGGGCTCGCTCTATATCCTCGACGAGCCGAGCATTGGTCTTCATTCCCGTGACACTGAGAGACTTATCGCTGTGCTTAAACGTCTGAGAGATATCGGAAACACCGTAGTGGTTGTCGAACATGACGAGGAGATAATGAGAGCCGCGGATCTGCTTATCGACATCGGACCGAAGGCAGGAATAAACGGAGGCGAGATCGTCTTCCATGGCTGCATAGGGGACAAGGTGGATGCCCCGACCCGTGAACGCTCGCTGACTTTGCAGTATCTGGACGGTGACCGCCAGAGGTATATGAGGAAGCAGCGCAAATGGAATTACTCCATCACGGTTGAGGGAGCGATGGAGCATAACCTCAAGGATATAAACGTAATGTTCCCTCTGGGCGTGCTTACCGTGGTGACCGGTGTCAGCGGAAGTGGAAAGTCGTCTCTTGTGGGAGACATTCTTCATCCTGCTCTATACCGTCACATTAATCAGGCGGGTGCAGCGCCGGGAACGTTCCGCGGACTGTCAGGAAACCTTGACAGGATCACCCAGGTGGAATATGTGGATCAGAACCCTATCGGAAAGAGTTCCCGTTCAAATGCCGTGACGTATCTAAAGGTGTATGACGATATAAGGAAACTCCTTTCCGAACAGCAGTTCGCAAAACTCAATGGCTTCACACCGTCTCATTTCTCGTTCAATATGGACGGAGGCCGCTGTCCGGAATGCCAGGGTGAGGGATTTGTCAAGATCGGCATGCAGTTCATGGCTGATGTCACCATGGTTTGTGAGGCCTGCGGCGGAAAGCGTTTCAAGCCTGATATCCTGGAAGTCAGATACAAGGGCCTCAATATCGACGGCATACTTAATATGAGCGTGGAGGAGGCGATAACCTTCTTTGCCGCTCAGGAAGACCCGACGGCCAAAAGGATAGCAGAGCGACTTCAGCCGCTGATCGATGTCGGTCTTTCGTACATCAAACTGGGTCAGAGCAGCAGCACCTTGTCGGGAGGAGAGAGTCAGCGCATCAAACTGGCCTACTTCCTTTCCATGAATGATGTGTCCGTAAGTAGGTCCAAGCAGCAGAAGATACTGTTCATCTTCGATGAGCCGACCACCGGACTTCATTTCTATGATGTCGAGAAACTGCTGAAATCCTTCGATGCACTTCTTGCCAAAGGGCATTCCATCGTCGTGGTGGAGCATAATCTGGACGTCATCCGTGCGGCGGATTGGGTGATAGACCTTGGGCCTGAGGCCGGTGACGAAGGAGGACATCTTGTCTTCGAAGGAACTCCTGATCAGTTGAAGTCCTGCAAGGGGTCCTATACGGCGAAGTATCTGTAACCGATTCGTATTCAGGAGGAAGGTTCACCTCAATGATCCACATTGCAGCTTCATTGACAGGTTCTCCGGCTTCCATATATACTATGCCTGTGCCCGGCCCTTTCAGAATCAGACGGACTCCGTGTCCGTCTTCATCGATGATGTAGTCATAGATGCCTTCTCCTTTGTCGTATTCCAGTTCTTCCAGTCCCACGTCGAACGGGGCATGAGGAGGATAGAATTCACATCTGAGGTGAAGGGTGTCCCCGATATCGCCCTGAATGTAACTTTCGGGAAATGACGCGAACCGCGACGGCCCGAATTCCCTGAGGTGTGTCTTGTCGATTTTCCATCCTTCTGATTCGAGACCGCTTCCTGTAGGGCGTAATGTGACCTTATGGTGTGAACTGCGCACAAGATTACTGCACCAGAGGCTGTCACCGATATGCAGACGATAGATCAGAGGACCTTCTGCTGTGAAATGAGAGTAGGACAGGTAATCCATCCGGATTTCAATATGGCTGCAATCTTCTCCTGCGGAATCATCAGCCTTCATCTCATGCCGGAAAGGCTCTTCCGGTACATAGATCGTTACCTCTCCCTGATGATCCGTGCCCACGGTGTTCAGATTCATTACAGAGTCTTTCGGCCATGAAATATCCCGCCTTCCCGCTGGTCTGCCATTGCCGCTGAATATATAAGAATAGACCGGACAGTTACATATGTCGAGCCCTGTCACATTCAAGTTCACATCGTCATCCAGACTGCTTCTGTCCATGCTAATGCTCACCTTTGCCAGAAGATGTCTGAGTTCCATGCATATATCCATATCTTCCTTGATGATGACATCCTTCCGGAAAGCATAGCGAGGCAATCTCATCCCTTCTCCGGTCATGAGTCCGGTGTAACTGAATGTGAACTCGTCGATTTCGCTTATGTCATCTGCATAGACCTGATATCCGAGGCCAGCGAAGGCATAGAAGGAATATGTCTCTCCTGAAACCAGTTCCAGAGAATACTGGCTGTCAGTTGTATATATGTTCTCCTCAGCCTTGCCGAATCTGTCAAAGACCAGCAGACTGATGTCATCGCTCTGGCTTGGGTTATCGGCAGCAGTCCTGGTGCCGGTCTCTTGCTGAACAAACCTTACTGTTGTGACAGTCTGCCTGACGTCTTTATGGGATACCTGCTCAGTGCACCCTGTCATTAAGGCTGATACTGTCAGAAAGATACTATATATGGCTCCTGCTCTTCCCATCCCTTTTCGCTGAATGTAAACTCTGTCTCTGTGATGCTGGCAGGGCAGTCAGGGTCCCTGCTCCCTTTCCTTCGTATTGTCAGATTATAGACATATCTTCCGGCTCCCGTTATGCCGTTCCCATCTCCGTCCCTATTGACGGTCTCTGCCCAGTAATATGTCTCACCTTGGACTTTGCCTTCGATGACGAGCCTGGTGTATGGTGAGCCGAATCCTTCTTCTGCACCGTGATTGGGACAGCAGCAAAGATGGATGTCAGGAAATGATATATCTTCCCCTATTTCAGAAGGCAGGTCCTGCAAGATCAGGGCAGGCTCGGAGAACTTGCTGATGTCGCTTTCGTTCAGAGTGCCTACATTGGCGAGTCTTGACGGATTCCTGTCTGAATCGTCGAATATCCCGCCCTGAGTGTTGACATTTATCAGATAGATGCGGCCATCCTTGATCTTTTCCCCCTCATAAGGCTTGCCACTGAAATCACTGCTTATGGAGTTAAGCATGATTTCGCTGGTGAGCCGTTTAAGGCTTATTACAGCACAGGAGTCGTTTCCTGCCGAAATGGACGCTTGGCCAGACATGACAGGATGGTCCCACCTTTCGGATTCCAGTTCATAGGTGAAGCCAGCAAGCCCTGCTACAGAATGTACCTTCATCCAGTCCTCGGACTCATACTGACTGTTGGCACAGGCGAAAATCTGCTTGTCTCCGGCAGTGCTCGCCAGATATATCCTCTCAGTGAGGGGGCCCTCAAACCTCTGGTATGCCTCAAGCCTTTGCAGGCTGTCAGTGCCGAAGACCAGAATGTCCAATGTCTTTATCAAGACTGTTTCCCTCCCTGTGTCGAGAGCAAGGGAAAAGGTCTTGGTCTCCCTGTCCTTCTCATTTGTTTCCGGACTTTGTCCGGAGTCGGTTTTACTGCACGACAAGGCTGGGGTCAATGCCAATACAGATATGCCCAGAATGAGCTGTAGTATACATGATAGACCAGATATTGTTGTGCAAGGTGCTCCCGATCGGAGCAAAGGATATGGCTGATCCCAGCCCTTGTATGCAGTGTCTTTCTTCATATTTTAAAATACGTATCCGATTCCTAATGACAGGGGTTCCCCTGCCGCTTTACCTTTCTTATATGAGTTCATCACGTCTATTCTGCTGAACAGTCTGACGGTGATTCCTTTCCATATTCTGATGCAGTAGCCCGCTCCGACTGCCATGTCAACGCCAGAATCATCTCCGACTGAGCACCCTGCATGAAGGAAAGGACCTCTATATGTCTTGACCGGCCAGTAGACTGCTGATATCTGTCCGGTGATCATGTCACTGGCAACATATTCAACCTCAGTCTCGCCGGAAATGAATCCTTTTTCGTGTGACATCTCGTCTTCTGTCTTCTGCGGCTTTGCTTTGGCCAGGCAGGTTCCGGCTGCTGCTTCGACAGTCCAATGTTCGGAGAATTCGTGGCTCATGTGGATCTTCAGGCTTTCTGCAATGACTGCGGCTCCGATATCTGCCATTATGTCTGTCTTTCTGTGAATCTTATCCTGTGCGCCACAAAGGATCCCTCCGATCATCAACAGCAATGTCATAAGTCCCGGTTTCATCTTTTTCCGCAAATCTATCGCTATGCTTCTGAATGATTGCGCGATTTAAAAAAAGATTCATCAGATTTTTCTTTTTTTTATGATTAAAGATTTTTTTTAGCCGGACAAAGATTTTTTTTAGTCTGTTAAAATTTATTTTAGTCATCATTTTTTCCGTTTTTGACCTTTTTGCAGACAAACGATAGGACTGAACGCCAAAATTTTATAAATTTGAGTTTTCAACTGCGTGAATTATGGATGTAGTCATTACGTATGTCAACGGCCTTGATCCTGTGTGGCAGAAAGATTATCAGAAATATACGGACAAACCGGTCTTGGAAAAGCGTTTCCGTGACTGGGGAACCTTGAAATATCTTCTCAGAGGCATAGAGACCAACATGCCTTTTATCCGTAATGTCTATCTGGTGGTTTCCCATCCTTCTCAGGTTCCGGATTGGGCGGATAAGGAAAATCTGCATATTGTACTGCATAAGGACATCATTCCGGAAGAGTTCCTGCCTACTTTCAATTCCAATCCCATCGAAATGCACCTGCATCGCATTTCTGGCCTTGATGAAGAGTTCCTGTATTTCAATGACGATATGTTCCCTGTCGGGGATTGCCGTCCGGAGAACTTCTTCCGTAACGGAAAGGCGGTGATAGGATATTACAGCCACCTGTTTCCATGTGGAATGTATAAGAAGATATGCCGTAATTCAGACAGAGCGGCGCGCAAGGCTGCTGGGCTGAAAAAATCTCTTCTGTTCCATCGTCCGCAGCATATCTGCTCTCCGATGCTGAAAAGTGTATGTGAGGAACTTTATGAAAAGGCTCGGCCTGAAATAATGCTCACTACAGGTCATCGTGTGCGGACAGAGATGGATCTTACTCAGTATCTTTTCTTGGATTATATGTATTTCAAGGGGCTTGTGATTCCGAAAAAAATTTCCAAGAAGCATTTTTCAACAGCGGTGGCAGGCGCTGATAAGATCGCCGGGTTTATCCGTAAGCCTTCAAGCACGATGTGCTGCATCAATGATGTCGAACTTCCGGAGGAAAGGTTTGTCACGATGCGGAATAAGATTCTCGATGCTTTTCAGGAGGCCTTTCCTCACAAATCAAGATTTGAAATCTGATGAATGCCAGGAAAATGAAGAATAAAGGCCTTGATCTGTTGAGGAGTACTGTCTGGGATGATATAAAGGGGATGATGAATTCATTCAAGTCCTGCATTTATATGCTCCGACATTATGATTTCAAGCGTCACTGCAAGGAATACAATGGCAGGATGCTGATCTTCAATGTGGATCGGTTCTTTTATTCAGGAGGTATGGCTGACCGCTTCAAGGGTGCAGTCACCGCTTATGCCTTTTGCAAGCAGCGTGGCATTGATTTCAGAATCAGATATGTATTCCCATTTGAATTGTCTGATTTCCTTTTGCCTGCTGAATATGATTGGTGTCTCAGGGAAGGGGAGTATTTGAGGAATGTCCGGACATCCCGCCTTATGTATTCGAGAGCGGAAAGGGGCAGGAGACTCCTGAGGCAGAATCCGGTGAAGCGCCAGTTGCATTATTACGGTAATTATGACAATCTCGATTTCTTCAATGCGAAAGATGGTACAGACTATGAATGGGGCGTACTCTTCCGTGAACTTTTCCGTCCGGGCCCTGAACTTGAGAAGGCATTGCAGAAGAAACGTTCTGAGATAGGAGGACCTTATGTCGCCGCTGTATATCGTTTTCAGAATCTTCTTGGAGATTTTCATGAATATGCCTTTACGTCAATTGACGATAAGGACAGATGTGAAGAATTGATATCAATATGCATTGATGGACTGCTTGAACTTCAGAAGGCCAATCCGGGTGTACCTGTACTTGTCACTTCTGACAGCAGTACGTTCATAAATCGTATTTCAGGATTCTCCGGTATCCATACTGTTGGAGGCGGCAGGGTTCATATCGGATGTGATGCATCGGATTCCGGTGTCTATCTGAATTCCTTTATCGATTTTTATATGCTTGCAGAAAGCACGAAGGTGTATTGTCTGGGAACTTCCGGGATGTATCCTTCTCAGTTCCCGATGTATGCCGCCAAAGTCTATGGCGTTCCTTTCGAGCGGGTTCTTCTGAAATGACGGTGACAATCCTTGAAATTTCAACCCCGGTTTCAACAAGCGTGTGAAACCGGGTTTGGTGTTATGACTATCGGAGATTACGCTCCGAAGTTGTCAAGTTAACTCAAGGGCTTTATTTTATTATGCTGCAATGCCATTTTCATAGAGATATTCAGGAGCGATATCCGCACCGTTAGCCCAAAAAATGGTGCCGTCCAAACCGAACTGAATGAACATCTTTTCGTCTTTCAATTCTTCAAATGCCGGATACTTCAGAAGAGGGGCCAAATCCACAGTCTTTTTTTCTCCGGTGCTGAAAGTGCAGAGCAGGATATATCCGCCCTTATATTCAACATCTGTAACTCTTAACATAGCTTTACCTCCTATCTGTTAATTTTGTTTATTCTTTCACCTCTCTGTGCCTTATTCCAAATTTCCATGATTTCGGATTTGTTCGCATCAATGAAGTCGTTTACAAGATGCACTATTCGTGCCTTTGCACGCCCTTCGATAATTCTGTCCTCGATGGTTATAGTAAATTCACCGTCCGCGCTTCTTACATGAATGTGCGGAGGGTTGTGGTCGAAAGCATAGATGTAAATCAATATGCCCTGTAAAACATAGATTGCGCCCATATTTTGTTACCCTTATGTGTTACAAATGTACTGATTCTTTGTGATACATGCAACTCTCCTTATTCAATCTTGATGTTGAGGGGTTTTCCGCAGTGAGGACATACAACCTGTGGCTTTGTTGAGTCGAATAGTTCGGATATCTCAACATTCAGGATGTCGGCTATCTCTTTAAGCCTTGAATAAGAAGTCGAGATATAGCGACAGGTTGCCGTTTGATAGCTTCTTGCTTCTGAGCCTTATAGGTTCTTTGGCTTTTGTGGAGATTCTTTTCATCATTTTTATGTTACCCGCTGCAAATATAGGTAAATTTTTGTATGAGTAACAAACAAGTAACAAATAATGTCAAAGAAAAGTCCAAATAAAGGAAAAATAGATGAAATGTTCTATCAACTTGAAAAATGAATAA
>CAZMNZ010000021.1:6172-21443 GCA_964567765.1 uncultured Muribaculaceae bacterium | reverse complement strand
CAGCCGCCATACCAGGTGCGTGAGCGTGACTATGCATATGCGGGCTCGTTCTATTTCTTCTCCGTTTGGATCGGACTTGCTGTTGCGGCTGTATATTCATGGATATGCGGATGGGCCCGTTGCAGCGGGGACGTTTCTGTCAATGCGGGCGAGCGCAGCGGTGAATTCAGGACACAGGTTCTTCCACCGGTTATCGCCGGAGTGGTCACCGTCCTCTTCCTCGGAGTTCCGGCCCTGATGGCTGCCGAGAACTGGGACGACCACGACCGCAGTAACCGCTATACGGCAGTGGAGATGGCCAAGAACTATCTCAACTCCGTGGGCCCGAACGGAATCCTCGTGACCCATGGCGACAACGACACCTTCCCTCTCTGGTATGCCCAGGAGGTGGAGAATGTGCGTCCAGACGTGCGTATAGCCAACACTTCGCTCCTCGGAACAGACTGGCACATCGACCAGATGAAATATGCCGTGAACGAGTCGGCTCCACTCGACCTGACCGTAGGCCCGCGCCAGTACCTCTACGGCACCAATGAGTTCATATATATATATGACACGCGTGACACCGCCCTCTATCTTTCCGATGTCATGAACATCTTCAAGCATCCGAAGGCAAAACTGCCTCTGCAGAGCGGAAAGACCGTGGACTATATCATGTCAAGGAAGTTCATCGTTCCGGTGAACAAGGAGAATGTCCTGAAATATGGCATCCTGGATGAGAAATATGCGGATATGATTCCGGACGAAATCGTCCTGACCATTCCGAAGAACAAGGACTATCTCACCAAGCCGGAACTCTTCATGCTCGACCTCCTGTCCAACTACCAGTGGGACCGTCCTATCAACCTTCTGAGCATGGGCGGCGACATCAATGTGGGAATCAAGGAATATCTGATGTATGAGGGATTCTCATATAAGTTCGTTCCTATAAAGAACAAGACCAAGAGCACGGATATAGGCTTCGCGGATCCTGAGGACCTCTATTACAAGATGAAGAACGTCTATACCTGGGATGCACTCAAGCGTAAGGACTATTTCGTCGATTATCAGAACTTCTACACCTTCTGCGGCGTCCTCTCGCAGCGAAACCTCTTTGTGAACGTGGCAAAGGAGATGCTGAAGATCGGAGATAAGGAGCGTGCTGTGGAGATGCTTGACATGTGTCAGGAATGTGTCCCTGCAGAGAACTTCCCGCTTGACATCACATCCCTCGGATTCTCCAACGAGTACATGGTCATCGATATGATCGAGACCTATTACAAGGCCGGGGCTCCTGAAAAGGCTCTCGAACTCTCAAAGAGATTCACTGACGAGCTTTTCGTCTCGACGGAGTTCTTCCTTATGAACTATGACGACGCGAAGAGGGAATTCGATGCATGCTACAACTGCATATCCTATATCGCAGACCTTGCCGACCACTTCGGTGACAAGGAATATGCAGCCGAGATCCGCGACCGCTTCAACGACCTCCTCGGAGTGGAAGAAGACGGCGCTGCATAACTCCCTGAGTAATAGACACTTGCAAGATTTAGGGTGGGCATTTTTGCTCACCCTCTTTTGTCTAACACATTAAATTTCAAAGCCTTACATTGCACCGAACACAAAATTAAAAAAAAGAAATCCTAAATATTTCTTTTTTTTAACTTCAGTCTCGTGCGAATCATATAGATTTGGCAGAAAACGAGACTGTATGGAGGTTCAGGAATGACCCGGCCGATATCAGTCACATTAAAACTGGTATCAGCATGAAAACACGACGATTCAAGGAAGGAGTATGCAATCACATCTATCAGAGGACAATCAACAGGTTCAATATCTTCTACGACCTGTGTGACTATCTGTCCTATTACACCATATTTGGTATGGCGGCCATGAAGTTCGACGTAGTGATATGGGGGCTATGTCTTATGATTGATCACATACATATGCTCGTGAGTGCGGAGGATAAGAAGACTTTGAGCGACTTCATATCAGGTGTGACTTCCACCTTTGTCCGACAATACAACACAGATATCGGGAGAACGGGGCCTCTGTTCGAAGAGCGGTTCGGCAGCGCCCCTAAGGCAGAACGGAAAAGGCTTATATCAGCAATCATATATCTAGCAAACAATCCTGTGGAAAAGCGCATATGCAAAAGGGCAGAGGAATATAGATGGAACTTTATCGCTCATATGGCATCGAGTCATCCGTTCTCTGAGAAAGTGGTAAAAAAGAACGCCAGGTCTAAGATGAGGAAGGCACTGAGGATTGTCGATTGGTACCGGACACAGGGAAAACACATGAATTCAAAAGTAATACACGATATGATGCTGGGGATGTCATCGGCAGAAAAGAGCCAGCTGGCAGACTATATCATAACCAAGTACAATGTCATAGCATATGAAAAACTGCAGAAGACCTTCGGATCATATGAGCAGATGCTGACAGCAATCCACTCCACAACAGGCAACGAGTATGACCTGGATGAACATAGGGATAAGCTGCCTGATTCCGCATATCGTGATATCATAGGATATCTGAGATACTCTTTTGGAGGCAAGGTCAGAAAGGTGACAGTATGCACACCTCAGGAAAAACTCGAACTTGCCCACCTCCTGCGACTACACACAGCCGTTCCTCTCGTACAGATCTTCAAGTTCCTGCATCTGAAGGGACTGAAATGACGGGCGGACGGGCGGGACACTCCGGTGCAACGCAACTCATTAATACACAAGAAGACACAGAATATAGGGTGATCTAAAATGACCACCCATATCACCTTAAGTTGCTGATGCTCAAATGATTACTTTGCACCGTCCTCATCCAATTTCCAGACGGCTTCTGCCGGCCAGCCAAAGGCCGAAAAGATTGCCCCTAATAGGGGGGGCAGGGGGTTGAGAGGATGGCTATTTTGAAATTAATCCAATTTCAAAACAGCCATGAAGGCGCTCTGCGGCACCTCAACAGTTCCGATCTGCCTCATACGCTTTTTACCCTGCTTCTGCTTCTCAAGCAGTTTTCTCTTACGGGAAATGTCACCGCCATAACACTTGGCAGTCACATCCTTACGAACAGCCTTCACGGTTTCGCGGGCAATAATCTTTGCTCCGACCGCTGCCTGAATGGCAATATCGAACTGCTGACGCGGGATGAGTTCCTTAAGTTTCTCACACATCTTTCGGCCGAAATCATAAGCATGGTCGGCATGGATGAGGGATGACAGAGCATCGGCCGGATCGCCGTTCAGAAGGATGTCGAGTTTGACGAGTTTCGCCTCCTTGAACCCTATCACATGATAGTCGAACGAAGCATATCCCTTTGAAATGGACTTGAGTTTGTCATAGAAGTCAAACACTATTTCAGAAAGCGGCATTTCGTAGGTCAGTTCCAGACGGTCTGCCGTGAGATAATGCTGGTTGATCAGCACTCCCCTCTTGTCCAGGCAGAGTTTCATGATAGGTCCGTAGTAGTCAGAACGCGATATGACCTGAGCACGGATATATGGTTCCTCGATTCTGTCGATGAGGGTAGGAGCAGGAAGTCCGGAAGGATTGTGCACATCCAGACACTCTCCCTGAGTCGTATATACCTTATATGAAACGTTCGGCACCGTGGTTATGACGTCCATGTTGAACTCCCTGAAAAGACGTTCCTGAACGATCTCAAGATGCAGAAGTCCGAGGAAACCGCAACGGAATCCGAATCCAAGGGCGAGAGACGACTCCGGTTCGAAGACGAAGGAAGCATCATTGAGCTGGAATTTCTCAAGAGAGGCTCTGAGCTCCTCATACTGGTCTGTCTCGACAGGGTACATTCCGGCAAAGACCATAGGCTTCACCTCCTCGAAGCCAGCAATCGCCTCGGCGCATGGACGGCTCACATGAGTGATGGTGTCACCCACCTTGACCTCAACAGCCGATTTGATACCGGAAATTATATATCCCACACTTCCGCACGGAATCTCCTTGCGCGGGTGCATCTTCATCTTCAGCACGCCGATCTCGTCTGCGTCATATTCCTTGCCCGTGCTTACGAACTTGACCTTGTCGCCCGGCTTGATCGATCCGTTCACGACCTTGAAATATGCGATGATTCCTCTGAATGAGTTGAAGACTGAGTCGAAGATAAGGGCCTGAAGCGGCGCATCCGGATCTCCGGACGGTGCAGGAATCCTTTCCACGATCGCATCAAGAACCTCCTTGACACCCTCTCCGGTCTTACCTGACGCAAGAAGAATCTCCTCAGGCTTGCAGCCCAGAAGGTCAACCACCTGATCGGTCACAACATCCACCATAGCCGACTCCACGTCAATCTTGTTGAGCACAGGAATGATCTCCAGATCGTGCTCTATCGCGAGATAAAGGTTGGATATGGTCTGAGCCTGGATTCCCTGGGTGGCATCCACAACAAGAAGGGCTCCCTCGCAGGAGGCGATGGCGCGCGACACCTCATACGAGAAGTCAACGTGGCCCGGAGTGTCGATCAGGTTGAGAGTATATGTTTCACCTTTATATGTATAGTCCATCTGGATCGCATGGCTCTTGATGGTGATACCCTTTTCCTTCTCAAGATCCATTGAGTCAAGAACCTGGTTCTCCATGTCACGTGCTGTGAGGGTATGGGTCACCTCAAGCATTCTGTCTGCCAGAGTGCTCTTGCCGTGGTCGATATGCGCAATGATGCAAAAGTTTCTTGTCTTCTTCATTTTCAATCTCATGAATAACATGCAAAGATAATTCAAATCGTTGAATTTTTGTTATTTTTGTGTGACTGATGAAAATTGCATGACGGATAGCGAGATCATAAGCCTATACAGCAGCGGCCAGCACGAAAAGGCCTTCAACAATATAGTCGACACCTACACGGAGAGACTGTATTGGCATGTCCGCCGTTTCCTGTGCAGCCATGAGGACACTAACGATCTGCTGCAGGAGATATTCATAAAGGTCTGGTCAGCCCTGCCGTCGTTCAGGGGCGAGTCACAGTTATATACCTGGCTTTACAGGATCGCCACCAACATGGTTCTGAACCATCTGCGCAAGCAGAAATTCAAGGCTCTCGTATCCTTCGACTCCGCATATGACATCCTCGAAAAGAAGATAGACGAAGATGCCTATTTCAACGGGGACGAACTTCAGCGGGAACTCCACAAGGCAATCCAAAGACTCCCGGAAAAGCAGCGCATCGTATTCTGTTTCAGATATTTCGATGAAATGAAATATGAAGAGATATCCGAAATCACTGACACGTCGGTCGGAGCCCTGAAGGCATCTTACCACCACGCCTACAACAAGATAAAGGACGAACTTCAGAAAAGATTTTAGAAACAGGAGTAAACCATTCAAAGAAAAAAGTGTCAAAGTCACGCTATGAAAACAAATGATAAAGACATACTTACCGCGAGAAGCGAGTTGAGGAAACTTCCTTACGGAGTTCCTGAGGGTTATTTCGACTCGTTCAAGGCGGAAATGTCAGGAAGGCTTCCGCGAACCGCAGCAGGACCTTGGAAAAAGTCCATGCCTTATGTCGCCGCCGCTGCATCTCTCGCCCTGCTGGTCTCTGCCGGAACCTTCGCCCTCGGCAAGTTCCAGTCAGAAGACACCCTCAGTCAGGAAGACTATATCCTCTTCTCTGACAATCTCATCAGCACAGCCATATATGAAGACCCGTCTGCCTATCAGGTTGCAGATGCCGAACTTCTGGATGAAGAAATCATAGAATATCTCATATACACAGGAGTCTCTCCTGAAATAATCGAACTCTCAAAATAATAAAGCCATGAAGAATCTGCTTTACACATTGATAATCTCCGCACTTATGCTTGCGGGCGCCACACAGGCACAGGCGCAGAAGAAATGCGACGACGGATGGAAGGACAAGATGATGAGCGAAAAGATCGCGTTCCTGACGCACGAACTCAACATCACTCCGGAAGAGGCTCAGGCCTTCTGGCCGGTCTATAACAAGATCGAGAAGGAAAAGGACGAGGCCAGACATCAGGCATTCAAGGCTCACAAGGCCATGTCCGTGGCTCTTGAAGAAGGGAAATCAGAAAAGGAACTTTCTGCACTTCTCGACGCATACGTTGCTGCTAAGGTAAGACAGGACGAGGTGGACAACGGAGCCGCAGAGGCATTCAAGAAGGTTCTTCCGCTCAAGAAAGTGGTCAGACTGTATATGGCAGAAGAGAAATACCGCCGTCAGTACATCCACAAACTGCACAAAGGACCAGGCGAAAAGAAATAAGTCAGGCGAAAAGATAGAAATCACGGGTGAGGGAAAGGTACTCTTGAGTATACTTTCCCTCATCTTGTATAGTGAGGATAACGTCCTGCGGGGTTTCACACCTGTGGCGGGAGAACTCGGCGATCATACGGCTCGGAGCCTTACGTGGCACAGTGCGGACTCTTGTGATACGGAACAGATGCAGGCCGCACATCCTGGCATGACGGGTCAGGGCACGCTCCTGATCGGCGGGGAGGACTATGGCGAAACGGCCTTCCTCCGTCAGACGCTTTGCCGAAAACTCAAGAAGATCCCGATAAGAAAGGCCTGAACCGGTATGGCGGGCATTGTTGCGACGCTCTTCAGGAGCCTCCAGCGAATCATCGAAATATGGGGGATTCGAGAATATAAGGTCGTATCTTACATCATCAGCCAGACCTGCTGCATATTCTTCCAAAGAGGCCTGCGTCGCGCTCAAATGCTGTTCCCATGGGGAGTTCCTGAAATTCATGGCAGCCTCCGTCGCAGACGGTTCGTCTATATCTATCGCCTCGATTTGAAATTTACTCAGAGTGATTTCATGTTCCGTCATTCCCGGCATTTGTTCTGTCATTCCCGATCCGGTCTGGAATCCGTCCGCCATTCTCTGCGCAGCCATCAGGGCGATGGTTCCAGTGCCTGTTCCCACGTCTAGAAGCCTTTCGTCCTGAGGCAGAAGAGTCATGACTGCCCCAAGCAGCACCCCGTCGGTATTCACCTTCATGGCACTGCGCTCGTTCACCACATTGAACTTTTTGAAACGGAATATGCTTGCAGATTTCTCCATTCTCTACGTTCAGTCGAAATGACAGTTTATCGTTCTCTGCCTAAAGACAGATCAGCACTCTCCGAGCCTGAAACAAGTCTAAACGAACTGGCCGTCAACCATGAAGAGCGAACGGTCACACATCTTTGCCAGATCCGGATCATGTGTCACGATAACCACTGTCTGACCATATTTGTCGCGCAGACGGAAAAACAGATCATGGATCTCCTCCTTCGTTCTGGTGTCCAGATTTCCCGACGGTTCATCCGCAAAAAGAACTGCCGGACGGTTGATCAGCGCCCTGGCTATCGCCACTCTCTGCTGCTCTCCTCCGGAAAGTTCGGAAGGCTTGTGATCCAGGCGTTCTCCAAGTCCCATATCCTCAAGCAGCGCCACCGCCTCCTTTTCGGCATCCTTTCTGGAACGTCCTGCGATGAATGCCGGAATCATGACATTCTCCAGCGCGGTGAACTCCGGAAGCAGGTGATGAAACTGAAACACAAATCCTAGTCTCCTGTTACGGAACTCCGCCAGAGCCTTTTCACCAAGTTTCAGCACATCAGTGCCGTCAATGACAAGTTCACCGGCATCCGGGGTGGACAATGTTCCCAGAATCTGCAGGAGAGTGGACTTACCTGCTCCTGATGCGCCCATTATCGAAACCACCTCTGCCCTCTTCACCTGAAGGTCTATCCCCTTCAAGACTTTCAGAGTCCCGAACGACTTCTCTATATTCCTTACCTGAATCATATCTGAACTATTACGGCGCTAAGTTAGCAAATAATTTCCTCCGGCACGAAGTTTTACTTATCTTTGGAGACAGAATACAGATGATATGAAGAAGACAGCATATATACTCGCCGGAATGGCCGTCTCCGCATTGATTTCCGGATGCGGAACAAATGAAATCGTGACAGAGGACATCAGCAGCACATACAGAGTGGCACTTTGTGAAGGGCACAAAGATTCCCTGATCATGGAGATTTCTTTGGAATGGCCTGTCAGCGGGCTACCTGCCGTAGCCATGGAAAACATTCAGAATGATCTGGTTTCCAGCATATTCGGCAAAGAATACACCTCGCGGGATATTGAGACGGTCATAGGACGGTACCAGCAGTCTGAAACCGAAGACTACCGCACCAACTGCAACAGTTTCAAAGAGATGATCCGGCAGGGTGGCGAGGAGCCTGTGGATGGCCTTTTCACGTGGGTCAAGACCATAGACGGTGAATTTCTCCCTCCGCATGACAACATGCAGAGTTTCCTCCTCACCACATACGGCTACACTGGAGGAGCCCATGGACTCGATTCAGAAAAAGGAATGACGTTCAACCTGTCCAACGGCAGGCAGATAACAGAAAACGACCTTTTCATCAGAGAGTACAAGCCGGAACTGTCGCGCATACTGACATCCCACCTGCAGGAGTCCGTCAGCGAAGACATCTATGAATCACTCTTCATCAAGGCCATCGAGCCAAACGGAAACTTCTTCGTGACTCCCGAAGGCATGACCTATATATACAACCGCTACGAAATCGGCCCGTACGTCAGCGGAATCGTCCGCGTCACCGTTCCTTGGGTGGAACTTGAAGGGCTCCTCAGATAGGCTTTATCTGAATGTGGATTTCCTGGTCTGAATTTCATCATCTGACAAATACAATATTTTCGACATGCTCGCCGACAAGGAAACGGGCCATGTCGCCGGTCTTGTACCATGCCGGCTTGCCCGGCATGTCGTCGGAGATCACCTGACCGTTTATCACGAGATTCTCAAATCTGATGTTCTTCACCTTGCGGTCCTCGCTGTAGCCGTAGATCACGGACATTTCCTCTCCGGAGCCGTTGTAGGTGACATTCCTGAAGATTATGTTCTCGATGCCGCGCCCGGGAGCGAGACAGTATTTCCTGTTGAAGAATATCCTTATGTTCACCAGCTGTCCCTGACGGAAATCCTCAATCCGGATATCCTCGAAAAGGCAGTTCCGGACAAGGTTGTCATCCCCCGCATTAATGGCGATACATCCCTGATAATCAATTTGTTTCTCCTTATGGTCCAGAATATCTATATTACGATAGGTTATGTTCTCTATGACATCAGGATCCTCGACATTTCCATGCAGGCCTATCATTATGGGATGCGCCACATCCGCCCAGAGCACGCAGTTCTCGGTCAGGATGTTGCGGCATGAGCCGGTGAAGCCCTTGCGGGTGGCATATATGGTCGTGCAGTCGTCGGAAGTGCGTGCAAAACAGCCGTCATAATGCACATTGGAGGACGCGAACACATTGAGTCCGTCACCCCAGCCGTATGAACTTATGACCTTTACATTTGTTATCCTGACACTGTCGGAACCTCCTACCGGGCACTGGGTCGAGATGATTCCGTCCACTTCGACATTCCTGGAACGCTGGACATAGACTCCTTCGCCCCGGCCAGACGGATGAACAATCCCGCGGCCATATATCTTCACATCCGACGCATCGGCCACGTGAATCGTACCCCTTACCACAGCGCCTCCGGCAATATATACGGTCTGCCCGGAAGCAGGGAACAAGGTATCGATCTGATGAAGACCGGGGCCGAAATATATTACATCCTTCCGCTTTCCGGCGAGTTGCCTTTCGTTCTTCACAGTCACTCCGTCGATCGGATTGTTCCTGTCGGAAGCCCCGGCAAAAAGATGAAGGTTATGGAAGATGTCGCCGTTCACCTCCACTGAGAGGTTGCGCGGACGGTCGAGAGTGAAAGTCAGCGTGCTGTCGTTGATTTCCGGAACGATTCCATATGAAAGCGGACGCACCCTGGCTGTTTCTATCGCTCCTCTTTTCGAAGTCACAGACACCTCGACCTGGCCTTCAAAATCGAAATATGACAGGGAGGCCTTCTCAATGCAGTGTCTTGTGCCGCGGACTTCGTCAACCTTTACCATATAGGTTGGGACATCCTGCCACTGACCTCCCGGAACGCGGACCATGACCGCGAAGTCGTCCTTCATTTCCACCCCGGAAGGAGCAGGATACACCTGGACAGCATTCTGAGACAGAGCACCCGCGACAAAGGCAAGGAACCCTAGAACACTCAACACCATCCTACTCATAATCAACATATTAAAGATTTCTCAGGCGCATGAGGGCCTCGATGTAGTAGTAGTCCGCATAGATGATCGAATAGTCAATCTCGGAACCGGCCGGGCGATGTCCTGTCGAGTGGAGAAGAAATGACGGATTAAGGTCGTCTGAACGGTAGTTCTCATGGAGAGAAACAAGCATCGTCTTGGCATCTTCCAGATACTGCGCGCCCATCTCGCCGTCCACATAGCCAGAAAGTTCGATGAGAGCTGAAGCAACGACCGCTGCCGCCGAGGCATCTCTTGACACATTCGGGATCATAGGGTCATTGAAATCCCAATACGGAACCATATCCTCAGGAAGACCTTTGAGATACACATCAGTCACCTTGCATGCGTGCTCCAGGTAGCGAGGGTCACGGGTGAAGCGGTAGCACATGGTATAGCCATATATTGCCCAGGCCTGGCCACGGGCCCACATGGAATCGTCCGCATAACCCTGATGGGTGCAGCCGCGCATGAATTCTCCGCTCACAAGATCATATACGGCCACATGATAGCAGCTTCCATCCTCGCGGAAATGGTATTTCATGGTGGTGTCGGCGTGAGCTATGGCGATATCGCGGAGTTCTGCCCGGCCTCCGTTCCCGGCAGCCCAGAAAAGGGTCTCGAGATTTATCATGTTGTCCATGATGGTGTTATGTCCGCCGAATGTAGGAACCTCACGAGGCCACGACAGCATGGTGCCGACAGCAGGATTATATAGTTCGGCAAGACGCTCGGCAGAAGCGATGATGATATCCTTATAACGCTCGTCTCCAGTAAGTCTGTAGCCGTTGCCGTAGCTGCAGAACATTATAAAGCCTAGGTCATGGTCATATGCAGGCTGTTCTGACAGAAACTCCAGAGCTTCGGTATATCCCTTTGCCGCGTCCAGGACCGCAGCATCCTTGGAATACTCATATGCATACCACAGCACTCCCGGCCAGAAACCTTCCGTCCAGAGTTCCTTGCAAACAGGTCTCTGATGCCACACGGAATCTCCCGGAGCGATGTTGCGCGGAGACATCATATAATCGTACGGCCGGAGCATCTCCAGCGAGCGGGAAGTCTGCTCCAGGCAATAATCAAGAGCCTCCTGAGTGAACGTAGCCTTCGGCGTACATGCAGCCAGCAGCACACATACAAGGCCGGCCAACGAAATCTTAGTTCTTATCATTTTTCTTCTGCTTTATTATCTTTTTGCCGTTTATCTTGAGATATGTTCCACGGGATATGAACTTCCTGCCCTCGGACACAAAGCACAGTCTCGCATCTGTCTCGATTCCATCATAGGACATCTTCATATTCCTGTCGGACGAGAAGACATAGTTCACGCTTCCGTCAGAGAGGGTAATCTTAATGCCCACATACCCTTCTCCGAAATATTCCACTGAAGCCACAGACTTCACATCGCCCGTCGCATATGGCTGATACACTCCCACAAAAGGCCTGTCCCAAGCCTCTCCATACTGCCTTGCCACATAGGTCTGGCACGGAGAATTCTTTACATCATAAGGCATAGGAGTGCGGGTGAGGGCGTCGATCATAGGAGAATATGCCTTGAATATGCGTCTTTGCCGCTCTCCCTTCATCCACATCTTCATGCCGGCTTTCGAGCCATCCGGGCATGTCATGGTGAAGCAGCCTTCCACGTCATCGGAAGTGAGGACTGCCTGCTTGTTCCACAGATATGAATACGCATAGAGATGGGCTCCGGCGAACGCCAGTTCCTCAGTCGGTTCCAGAGTCTTGTCAAGAGTGAACTCCTGACCTATGTTATGGTAGAAATAGTCATGGGTCTCGTCCTTTCCATCCTGACGTCGCGAACGGAAGATGTCCACATAATAGCCGCATTCCGGGTCAGCCGTCACCATAAGCAGCTGACGGAGCTGGTCGGACTGGGTCTCGGGTTCCAGGAAAGCGAACTCTCCGAACATGAAGCCCTCCTCGAACTCCTTGACCTCAGGCTCCGGATAGCAGTCCACAAGGGTGTATGCATGGTGGGATTCCATCACAGGATAGGACGACACACCATCCACACAGACAGTGTTGTGAGCAGGAAACTGGGAATAGAATTCAAGATAATCCAAGGTCGTGTAACCTGAACCTCGTCCAAGATCCGGAGCCTGGACATATCCCTTTCCATAAAGTTCCATGGATATGCCGTTGGCATGCATATGGTTGCCTTCCGAGCCTACGACGCTCATCATCAGACTGTTCTGAGGGTCGTTTCCGCTGCGGGCCACGAACCAGCTCACATCCTCCGACCAGAAAGACGGGGTCTGATACTGAGGATAGTCCTCCGGCTTCACGGTCTTGAGGAACTTGAAGTTTGCCTTCAGAGGGCCGTAATGACCGTCACCCCAGCAGACTGAAAGGCCGTTAGGCATGACATACTGAGGAAGGGCTTCAGCAGCCTTTGCCAGAATCGGATAGGCCTCGACAAGATTGATTCCTGTGGTCTTGTGCAGCATATATGCAAATGAGTCGAACTCTCCGAGGACCATTGTGGAATATCCGGGCGACTCCTTCCAGAGCCCGGTCTTCCTGTCGAATCCATAGTCAATCATCTCGCCGATGGACCACTGACGCACGCTGTCTTCGTTAAGGATTTCGTTGATATAGTGTTTGCGTCCCTTGCCGTCGGCATACACCTCATTGTCACCCAGGATCAGGGCTATGCGGAGGACGAACTGAGCCTGGATGAGATTCCAGTTATTCTGCGGCACTCCTCCCGCAATGATTACTTCTGCCCATTTGCGGAAGGCATCGTCATATACTCCTATCTTTTCAGGACGCGTCCGCACAAGGTAGTCATGGATGAAGTCATAGCACTCTGTGGCAGGCATCACTATATTCTCATGGATGACCTCGAACGATGTAAGTCCCACCAGGGTCTGCTGATGACCGTGATTCAGGTCCACCGGCACCTCACGATAGTACAGACCTGTCATATATGTGTCGAATATGTCGGAGGCGAACTTCGCATATCTGTCGTCGCCGGTAAGCCACCAGATGCGGGCTGCATCGCGGGCAAGTTCCATGATGGCGATGTTCATCCCCTCCACATTCCTTCCTGTCTCCTTCGGATCAGCCCATTCCATCTCTCCTGTGATCTTGTTCTTCATCCATAATCCGAGGGAGTCCTGATATGGCTTAGTGTCCTCTATTGACGGACGGGAATATATGGTCTGTGTGCCGCGGGTCGCCGTGTAGCGGACTGTCGGCACGGGGGCGCGTCCCTCGACATGATCGAGTTTCTCACCCTTGATGTAGATCTTGTCCGCATGGCTGTGCCAGTACATCTGGAGACGGCTCACGATCCACTCAGGGTCGGTCTGATGACGTTCCACATGCCTGTCCACCTTGTCGTGGGCCCGTTTCACGGACTTTGGCTCGGCTGCCGTCTCCCTGTCGGTCATGCGGGGGTATTCCTTCTGAAGATCAGGGATCAGAAGGTCCTGGGACTGTGCCGCTGCGGACAGCGCGCAGAGGGCGGTCAATGACAGTATTATGGTTTTCAGTTTCATATCCGGTTATTGCAGGTTCCAATAGACCACATAGCGTTCGCGGTGGATATCGTACAGAGGTGAGAGCCTGTCTCCGTCTTCCGTAACGAAGTCCAGCCCGGAAACCCGCTTGAACATATTCTGCAGATCACCCTCATCGATCTTGAGAACGGTGTCCAAGCCTTCCGGTATGTGGTAGTCATATTTATAATAGTCGTTGTATTTCGTCGGATCTGAATCCGGCTGGCAGCCTACGAATCCCTCAGTGCCGAGCCGGCCGGCCAGAAGCACAGGACCGTAGAACACAGCTGCCTGAGAAGGATCGTCAGAGAGTCTCTCCAGACGGAACGACATCGGATATCTCACTTCTATCCTGTCCCCGTTCTTCCAGATCCTCGACACAGGTATATATTCCCCCTCCTCAACCTTGACTGCCACTTTTCTTCCATTGACCCTGACCTCAGGCCTTCCGCTCCACGACGGCCATCTCAAAAGCATGGACGCCCTCGATGGCTTTTCGGCCGAGACAGTCAGAACAACCGTCTCCTCCTGAGGGAAGGCTGTAATCTGAGTGAGTGTCAGCCCCTTCTCCTCCCATTTCACCGTTGAAGGGATGAACAGGTTCACGAAAAGCGAGTCTGTGCTATGATAATATATGGCCTCAGCATATTTCGCATGGTTCTCGAATCCGCTTCCGACGCAGCACCAGAACGAATTCTCTGGGGTGCTGTACACCTTGTGTGAGCCGGATTTCAGAGGAAGGAAATACGATACCATTCCCGTGGACGGATCCTGCTGGCCGAGGATATGATTGTATAGAGCCTGCTCATAGAAATCGGCGACCTCAGGAGATGCTGTCCAGCAGAAAAGGTGACGGGAGAGTTTCAGCATGTTGTAGGTGCAGCAGGTTTCGCCTGTATATCCTGTGACATGCGCGGAGATTCTTGCAGGGTCGAAGAAATGCTCCTTGTCGCTGCAGCAGCCGGGGGCATAGGTGTGGTGACGGATCATCTCGTGCCAGAAGAAGTCCGCAGCCAGATGAGAGTCCGTGGCTCCGGTCAGTTCATATTCACGAGCTTCGGCTATGACTTTAGGGATAAAAGTGTTTGTGTGCCTGGTGCCGAAGTCCTCGCGTCCCTCGTGAAGAGGGTCGATGACGTCGTTATGATAGAACCACTCAGCCAGAAACCTATGTTCAGGATTTCCGGTGAGGGAATAGAGGTTCCAGAACGCCTCCGGCATTCCACCGAATTCGTTGCGAAGCATAAGCCTGCGGGTATCCTCGCTCAGCGGACTCAGCTTCGCATAGGCCCATGAAGCCATGCCTTGAGCGATTTCCAGAGCTGTGGAGTTGTCCGCATATACATACTGGTCTATCAGGCCTGAGAGAATCTTGTGGAGAGTGTACCATGGAGCCCAGACGCGCTGACCCTTCATGTTCCTGTTTATCAGTTCTTCGGGACAGGCGCTGAGATAGCCGTTTCCGTGAGCCTTCTGAACCATAGCGAGACCGTTCACGAGGCTATCGCCCTTTGCCTTGAAGCAGGCGTTTCCTGTCGAGGCATACATCAGGGCAGAAGCTGACAACATATGGCCTGTGGTATGGCCTCTGAGTTCACAGTCAAGAGATTCCCAGCCGCCGA
>CAZMNZ010000021.1:0-6072 GCA_964567765.1 uncultured Muribaculaceae bacterium | reverse complement strand
TACAATGACTGAGCATATGCCCCGGCACAGATGAGCAAACATATAAATATTACCACTAACCTTTCCCGCATCATAATATATTCTTTACCTTGAGTCTCTTATATGCGTTGATGTCCGATTTCCGGGCCGGGAGGAAATGCATTGCCGCACCACCTTTCGGCTGAAGGTCGAAGGTCAGCGTCTGTCCGCCACGGACTATATATCTGCTGCACTTCACCTTGGTCGGAGACTCCGATGACGGGTCATCCGTATATACCCTCAGGACATAATCACGGGAAGGATCCAGAAAGGCGGTCGGCACGGTCAGCACCCTGCCTTCGTCGTTGGTGATTGCTCCGGCAAACCATTCCTCTCCGCTTCGGCGTGCTATGACGACATGCTCTCCGATTGCATCGTCCACAACCCTGGTCTCATCCCAGACGACTGGCACATTGTCGAAGAACTCCAGTTCCGGCACCTCCTTGATGCGCGCCGGAGTGTCATACCAGTAGAGGGTCTGCAGAGGAGAGTAGAACAGAACCGGGAATGTCAGCTGATGGGCATGTGTGTTCTTTATGCGCGGGTCGAAATAGCAGACAGTGTAGTCGCCGGCTCCGCAAAGCATCCTCGTGAATGGAAGCACCGTGTTGTGGGTTGCAGACGGGAATTCCTCATTGCCTCTGATTCCCTCCTGAGTCAGAAGGTTAGGATAGGTGCGGGAATATCCTGTCGGGCGGTATTCGTCATGGATGTTCACCATCAGGTTGTTTTCTGCCGCGAGACGCACCGTCCTGTGCACCCAGTCCGCCCAATGCTGGGAAGTGAACTGCACGAAGCCGAACTTCACTCCAGCCAGGCCCCACTCCTTATATAAAGGGAATATCTGCTCTGCCTGTTTCTGAAGCGCATGCTGGTTCACATATACCCAGACACCCACCCCCTTGGAGCGGCCATATTCGATGACCTTCTTCATGTCGATCGGAGCCACAACCTCACGTGCGTCCGAATTGAAGTCGAACGAAGGCCCGTACCATTTCCAGTCATACAGGATGTAGTCCATATTGTGAGCGGCACAGAAGTCGATGCACTTGATGGAGTTCTCTGTCGTGAGAGTGGTCTCACGCATGATCTTTCCCGGGCGGATCCAGCTTTCATCCGCAACGGCAGACGCCTCGTTAAGATTCAGATAGATATCGTTGTTCTCCAGAAGTCCTCCAAGACGCTCGGAGGCCATTATCACCCTCCATGGAAGGGCATACGGGGTCACGATGTCCGTTCCGTTGTCATTGAGCGCAGTCACCACGGTATTCGCCTTGGTCGCCGACAGCTTCAGTTTTCCACGAGGGAAATCTATTTGAGCCGCTTCACCGACAGCGGCATAGAGGTCTTCTGCCAGTCTGAGGGTGAGCGGTCTCTCGCACTCGTCAGGCCAGTCCTTCAGCGGGAGGAGTTCATACGGGGCCTGGGCCCACTGGGTGTACCAGGCCATCGTGCCTTCCGGGAAGGAGAATTCCGTATTCTCTGCCAGGATGCGGTGATATATTGCATCCGGATGCATCGGAAGGATATATCTCAGGGCTATGCCTTCATCGTAGGCACGAAGTTCTATATCAAGACGATACTTGGAGGCGTCCTTCTTCACGAAATGAACCGTCAGACCGTTGTAGGCATCACGGACTGTAGAGCGCTCGCCATATCTGTTATGCCACACGGTGTCACGGGTGAAGGTCTCGTGCGAATCATACACCAGATTGTCGAACCAGTTCTCAACCGGCTCCGCCTTCTTTGCCAGGGCTCTTTCCCAGATATGGTTGTCTATGGTAAGGTCCAGAACTGAGGGAAGGATCACAGGCCTGCCGTCGAATGAGGTCTGATATGATATGGAAGTCCTTCCTTGTTCTTCCGACACGGTGAGAACAGCCTCCTGACGGGAATCAGGAGAAGTCAGTCTGAAGGTCTGAGCCGAGGCTGCCCCGGCAAATGACATCAGCGCAAAGAGTACAATTATCCTTTTCATCGTATTATAATACGGACAAAGGCTCCTTAATACTCAGTGCGCCGGAGATTTTTTTGATATTTTTGATTACTCGCGCCCTGCAGAATCTTATCTGAACTGGGATGGCGGAACGCCGAACATTTCCTTGAAGTACTTGGTGAAATACTTCTGGGTGTTGAATCCCACCTTGTCTGACACTTCGGAAACCGTGAGGTTAGGGTCGCTGCGCAGCAGTTGGGCAGCCCTTTTCAGCCTCATGGTGCGGATGAATTCCGACGGTGTCATTCCGGCAAGGGACAGGAGCTTGCGGTAGAGGTTCATCCTGTGCATTCCCACGTCAGAAGAGAGTTCCTCCACTGAATATTCCGAGTTGTCCATGTTGGCTTCTATGCACTCCATGATTCTGGTCATCAGCCTCTGGTCAATCGTGGTGATCGTAACCTCTGACGGCGAGATTTCTCCTTCTGCGGCGATTGTAGCAATTCGTCTGTTGCGCTCCTCGATCAGGTTGCGGATTCTGGCAAGGAGGATGTCCAGTTTGAACGGCTTGGTGAGATAAGCGTCCGCTCCTGTCTCATATCCTTCCAGACGGACATCGTCGGAGGTGCGTGCGGAAAGCAGGATGACAGGGATATGCGAAGTCTCGATGTTGTCCTTGATGGTCTTGACCACCTCGAATCCGTCCATATTCGGCATCATGACATCGCAGACCACGACATCCGGGTTTGCTGTCCGGAGCATTTCGATGCACTGACGGCCATCCTCAGCAGATGTCACATCGTATATGTCGGACAGTTCTCCCACGAGGTATTCCCTGAAGTCGGCATTGTCATCCACCACCATTATATGCCTCTTTTCAGCCTGAGCTAAGCCTTCTGCTGTCTCGATTTCCAGCTCTGTCACAATCTCAGTACCTGTTTCTCCAAAGCCCTCTGCCTTTAGATCGGTCGGAATCCGGACGGTGAATGTCGCTCCCTTACCGACTTCAGATTTGACAGAAATGCTTCCGCCATGCATCTCCGCATATTGTTTGACCACGCTCAGACCGATTCCGGATCCAGTTCTGAGTTCGGTGTTGTCGCTGCGGTAGAAACGGTCGAAGATCTGTGGCAGATCGTTTTCCGGGATACCGATACCGGTGTCAGACACTTTCAGAATCATGTTTCTGGAGTCGTCGCTTGTGAGGGTGACGTTGATGAAACCTCCTTCCGGAGTGAACTTCAAGGCATTGGAAAGCAGGTTGTTGACGATCTTCTGCATCTGGACATTGTCAAAGGCCATCATAGGATTTTCCATGCTGTCCTCGAAAGAGATGCTGATACCGCTCTTCTGGGCCGCATCCTTGAATGAAACCACCATGCTGTTCACGAATTCACTGATGTTGCCTCTGCTCAGGCTCAGTCTCTCACCTCCCATTTCAAGTTTTCTGAAATCTAGAAGGTGATTCACCAGGGAGAGAAGCTGGTTTGCATTGTGATGCATGGTCTGAAGTTTCGACTGCAAATGTGAGTCCTTCAGTTCCTTCATGATGCTTTCCAAAGGAAGGATTATCAAGGACAGCGGAGTCCTGAGCTCATGGGATATGTTCGTAAAGAAACGGAACTTCATCTGGTCGAGATCCTCCCTCTGCTTCCTTTCCTCCCTTTCCTTGTTTTCCTGAATCTTCCTGCGGGTCTGCAACCGCTGCCAATGAATAAATAGACCGAGCAGAACCAGGAACAGTATCACATATATAACATAAGCGCAAGTGCTTCTGTGGAAAGGAGGCCGGACAGTGATTTCCAGAACAGCCGTGTCGCTCCAGTCCGTGTCGTTGTTCGCTGCCTTGACAAGGAACCTGTAATTTCCTGGCTGGAGATAGGTGTACTGGGCCCTGCCAATTCCGTCCGAACCGATCTGACGCCACTCCTTGTCGAAGTTTTCGAGCATGTAAAGGTATGTGGTGTGGCTTGGATTTGCGTAGTTGAGATTGGAGAACTCGATGGTGATGAAGGACTCGTCGTGTCTGAGGACAAGCTCATCCTCCCATGTTTCCAGAGTCTTTCCGACGACCTCGACAGATGTGATGATCGGGGTGAATACATTGAGTTCCTGGAACATATCCTCCGGCACCACACGGCAGATGCCATGAGCTCCTCCGAAATAGACTCTTCCTTGAGAATCCTTCAGAACGGATTTCTGGAAGAAGGCTCCGGATTCCACGCCGTCTTCCTCACCATACGTGGCCACTGCAAAGGTATATCCGTCCTTGCCGTCCGATATGGCACGAATGCGGGAAATATAACTGAAGGATGAAGCCCAAACGTTTCCGGAATTGTCCAGGGCAAGACTCATGATGTTTCCTGCCGGCAGACCGTTGCGGTTGTCCACCCTGTATATGCTGCCGTCCTTCAGATTTCGGATTTCAAGCCCGTCGGATGTGGCCAGCCAAAGCAGTCCGCGGCTGTCTGTCATCGCCTGATTGGTCTGAATAAGGTTGTTCTGTGAGTTCAGGTCGGTCAGGACCTCGTCGTCGGAAGGAGAGTACAGGAATCTTCCGTTGTCCCCGGACATCAGAAGATTGCCGTCAGGAAGTTCGCAGATGTCCCTGACTATCATGAATCTGTCGAGTTCCTCGTGGGAGTCGCGCAGAAGGGTGATGTTTCCGGTCTGCGGATCGAACCTGCCGACACCACCATAGACGGATATCCAGAACCTCCCCTGGCTGTCTTCAAGGAACGAGCGCACGCAGTTGAGATTCGGACTTGACTGCCGGTATGACATATCCACAGAATTTTCGGAATACACATAGTGGCGGACATCAGCGCCGTCTATGCAGTATGCTCCGTTGTAGAATGTTCCCACCCAGACCCTGTCACGACTGTCTCTGTACAGGCTGATACAGAGCTCGTCGCGCAGAATCTCATGAGGAACAGAAGCCGTCATGTTCTTCGGGTCGTATGAAAGCAGACCATGGACAGTACCTATATATATGTTGCCGTCTTTCCCCTCGACCATGCATTTGACGCTTTCGTCGTTCATGTCACCTCCGCTGAGGCTGGCGTTGTCGATGGTTTCCAGATGGATTATGTCATGGTGCCAGTACAGGAGTCCCTCGGACTGAGTCGCGATCCACACGCCACCATGACTATCCACATAGACCTTTGATATGTCCGTATGATGATATATCTTCTTGCCGTCAATGAGCTCCAGATGGGGCAGAGTGGTGATTCTTCGGTCAGAAGCGGATATGACCGAGACTCCGGACCGGGCGGTTCCCACCCACAGGTTGTCGCTGCCATCCAGCGCTATGGTGGTATAGAGGTTCTTGCTGTCGGAAGGTATCGAACTGATCTCGCGGAACCTGCCGTTGCCGGACTCATAGAGCAGAAGCTTCTTGTCGAACATGATCCAGAGGTTCCCGTCAGAAGTGATGTCCATGTCCATGCGGCTGAATCCGCTTTCCTTCTTCATTCCCGGAATGTCCCTGACTGCCCTGAAGTCTCCCAGCCGAGGGTCATATTCTGCAACCTTGCCGTTCAGAGACAGCATCCACACACGGCTCCCGTGCTGCTTGACCTCAAGAGGGAACTCCATCCCGGCAGGAATGGTCGCGGTCTGTACCTTGTTCCTCGCCTTGTCACATATCCATATCCTGCCGTCTTCGGTGAATATCCAGAATCTGCCGTCATCATCTATGAATATGGTTTCCGGAGTGCCCTCGACCATTCCACGGTCTTGAAGCCTTTCAGTGATGTCGTATTCAAATGTTCTGGTAACAAGATTGAAAGCCCAGATATGATCCCGTGTCGTGCACCAGAGCATCTCTTCGTCCTGATCGTAATATGAATGACTGAGGCCGCTGTATTCCGTATATGGAATCCGGGTCGCATCATACCTGTAGCTTCTGCAAGAGCCTCCGTCGAAAAGATTCAGCATAGACGAGGTCTGGATGCACATGAGGCCGCTTGGGAGCATGGTCATGTTACGGACATTGTTGTCCGGCAGGCCGCTGCTCGTGTCCAGCATCCTGAACAGATATCTATCTGTCTCTTGTGCCGACATCGCAACGCCTATCATCAAGGCCAATATCATCAAGGCAAGTTTCTTCATATGAT
>CAZMNZ010000020.1:0-22067 GCA_964567765.1 uncultured Muribaculaceae bacterium | reverse complement strand
ATAGAATAGTATTTTCTAACGACGCAAAGAAGGACCTTAAGGAGCTGAGCAAGAAAGCACCCCAGGCTGTAAAGAAACTGTCAAAGCTTTTGGAAGAAATCCAGGAACATCCAAGGACAGGTACCGGTCGCATTAGCACAGACTTGTGTATCGTATCTATGATGAAGTTATTGAAGTTCTAATTCTATCTGCTTTCGGGCACTACAAGGAGTAGTCAATCCAGCAAGAAATATCAGCCGGCCTCGCACACAGTATGAAGTGAGAGGCTTCTTTGAATCATATTCAATCGCTCTCCCCTTCGTCAGCGCTTTGTTACACAATTGATATTATGTTAACTTGCGTACATATAATCACTTCCCCGGCAATTAAACGGAACGGAGTTTGGTTGAAAATTTATTAAATATGAGTAATTTTGCATTCTGTTATGAAAACGAGATTGCTTATCATATCCATCATCGTTGCACTGACTGCCTTGACGCAGTTCGGTGAATGCGACGAATCATCTCACGACGGATATGTCTCTGAGATTCCGGAATATGAACTGACTTCTGATTCATGCTCGTTTTCTGCACCGGATTCTGAACTGAATCTGCCAAGACCGACGAATTTCACAAATATTCCTCGTTGCCAGACGACGGCAAAACGCAGCGCGGGCTGCAGGACGATCACGCTTCATGCATTCGTGAAATCCGGAAAAATTCTCACAATACAATCAAGAAACCTTTCACAGATCACATCTGATCTGCTTCCTATGGGGCATTTGACAGGTTCCGACCACCTTCTATGCCTCAGGAAACTCATTATCTAGCCTTTTCCTGTCCGATTCTTCTGCCCCGTAACACCTGTTATCGGGCATAGACTTGTGTACGGCTACCACTGTGTCATAAAATCCACAAAACACGTCACAGTAGTACCATAAAAGTATGAAAAAGAATGCCAAGACAATCATAATAAACTACAATTCAATTATTTACAAATAAAAATTCAAAAACCATGGAAAAAGAATTCAGCAGAGTACGTTCTGCAAAAGATATAACCATAACAGCAACTCTCGTAATCGCAGGATGCGTGCTTATTGCACTCCCCACCTCTGCATCAATCAACATAACCGGCTTCTTCCTGATCTTCACAGGACTCATACTTGCCTTCGTACTCAGAACCGGATATAAGGACAACGAAACCGGTGACAAATACTGCAAGGTGGAGAAATTCTTCGCCCAAAGCCTCAAGAGCGAGATTTCGCAGGCGCTTGAGACCTCAGTCAAGAAACTGAATCTCAGCGAAGAAGACAAAGGAAACGGTATAAGACTCGACATCTATTACAGCAAGAAGACTGGAAAGTCATACTCGCAGCTTTTCGAGTATATTCCTTACAAGTATGAGCCTTGTACAAGGCAATATGAGCATGAAACATCTGAAATTGAATACGTTATAGGGAAATAATGGAATACGTTATCCTTATCGTTTCGCTGGTCGGCATCGTTCTCGGTGCCGACTGGCTTGTTGCCGGTGCTGTCTCCATCGCTAGAAAATATAAGGTGTCTGACTTTGTGATTGGAGCTGCGATCGTGGGCGTGGGAACTTCCATGCCGGAACTCGTGGTAAGTTTCATCGGAGCCGTTCAGGGAAATGCAGATGTTGCTATCGGTAATGTAGTGGGCTCCAACATATTCAACGTACTGGGAATCCTGGGAATCACCGCCCTCTTCTTCCCTATCGCAATCAGCAAGGACAACATGAAGTTCGAGATCCCGTTCTGCATTCTCGTATCAGTCCTGCTGACACTTCTGGCGATGAACTTCTTCAACGGAACGCCCGCAACTATCGGCCGCGTGGACGGACTGATCCTGCTTGTGCTCTTCGCTTTCTTCATGTGGTACTCTTTCCGTCGCGACATGAAAAGCGCACAGAATGCCGAAACATCAGCTCCGGAAGAGAACGTGTCCATCTTGATGTCAGTCGTAAAGGTGGCAGTCGGCCTTGCAGTTCTGATCACAAGCTGCGACTTCTTCGTGGACAATGCCGTATCAATTGCAAAGTCCTTCGGAGTCAACGATGCATTCATATCGCTTACCCTCATCGCCTGCGGCACTTCCCTGCCTGAACTTGCAGCCTCAGTTGCAGCGGCTGTCAAGAAGAACACCCAGCTTGCACTCGGTAACATCATCGGCTCAAACATATTCAACATAACACTGATAATCGGTCTGAGTTCACAGGTGATGCCGCTCACTTCAGGTGGAATCACCATCGTGGACTATATCGTCATGATTGCAGCCGTGATCATCACACTGCTTCTTGGTTTCACAGGCAGGATCAGCAGGGTTGCCGGAGGATTCATGTTCCTGAGTTTTGTAGGATACACCTGGTATCTGCTGAGCACGCAGATGTAACAAATAATTAACCCTAAAAGCGGCTGAGATTACAAATTGCTACCATATCTTTGCCAACACAAACAAGTTATAATATAATAGAACTATGTTACAGATTCTAACACTTCTTGGAGCCCTGGGAATGTTCCTCTACGGAATGAATCTCATGAGTTCTGGACTCCAGAAAGCGGCAGGTAACAAACTACGCAATTTCCTTTCGGCAATGACTGCCAACCCTTTCAAGGGTGTTCTGACAGGACTTGGAATAACTTCCGTAATCCAGTCATCTTCAGCGACTACCGTAATGGTAGTGAGTTTCGTGAATGCCGGTCTGCTCACACTTGCACAGGCGATCAGCGTGATCATGGGAGCAAACATCGGAACTACAGTCACAGCATGGCTTGTGGCATGGCTCGGATTCAAGGCCGACATCTCGATTCTTGCAGTTCCATTGATGGCTGTCGGATTCGTCCTCTCCCTTTCAAAGAAGGACAATAGAAGAAACATATCTGAACTGATCGTGGGATTTTCCCTCCTCTTCCTGGGACTCTCACTTATGAAGAACTCTGTTCCAGACCTCAGCAGCACACCAGAAGTGCTTTCATTCATTCAGGGATGGCAGGGCTACGGCTTCGGATCAGTGCTGATCTTCCTCGTTTTCGGAACAATCCTGACTCTCGTGCTTCAGTCATCCAGTGCAACCATGGCCCTCACCCTGATCATGCTCAACATGGGCTGGATCCGCTTCGACATGGCCTGCGCAATGGTGCTTGGAGAAAACATCGGAACAACTATCACAGCCAATATCGCAGCATCAGTAGGTAACACATCTGCAAAACGTGCAGCGCTCGCCCACACTGTCTTCAATGTATTCGGCGTGATCTGGGCTCTGGCTCTGTTCCCGTTCTTCCTGAAATTCATCGGTTTCATCACCGAGGCTATCTTCAGCATCCCTAACCCGGCTGCTGACGGATTCACAGTAGTGGTTGAAAAGGCTGCCGACGGCACACCGATCCAGACTGATTCCCAGACTTCAGCCCTGTATGGTCTGTCAATGCTCCACACTCTCTTCAACACGATCAACACCTTGATCCTCATATGGTTCATTCCGCTAATCGAGAAGATAGTATGCTTCGTGATAAAGGGTTCGAAGAATCAGGAAGACAACGTATTCAGACTCAAATATATAGAGGCGGGTCCGCTTGCCACACCTGAACTTGCGACCGAACAGGCATACAAGGAGATCATCCACTTTGCTCAGATCTCAAAGAACGGTCTCGGCTATGCACGTGCAGCAATAAACGAGACTGCCCCCGACAAGTTCGAGGAACTCAGAGGCAAACTGGTGAAATATGAGGAGATTTCTGATAAGATCGAATATGAGATAGCGACATTCCTCAATGCAGTTTCTGCGGAAGAGATCAGCGCCAACACCTCATACATCATCAAGGCTATGTACAAGATCATCGGCGAACTGGAATCCCTTGGAGACTCAGGAGAAAGCATCAGTCGCATCCTCTCACGCAGGAACATCCACAACAAGACGTTCGACGCAGACACCATAAAGAAACTCAATTCCATGGTGGACGCTGTGGAGAATGCATACGATGCCATGATCCATAACCTACAGACTGCATTCGGAGGACATCTTGAGGAGATTTCCAACGCATACGATGCCGAGGACCGCATCAATAACCTCAGAAACAATCTTCGCGACGAAGAGATCGAAAGCATCGAGAACGAGCGCAAGAACTACCAGACCAGCGTCTACTACATGGACATCGTTAACGAACTGGAAAAGATGGGAGACTTCATGATCAATGTGTCCCAGGACCTCTACAAGTGCAAGCTGAAAATTTCTTAATTGTAAATTATTCACTATTTTTGTGGCCCGTTAATCTGACGGGCCTTTTTTATTAATAACCAACAAGCAATGGCAAGAAAAAAGCAGGAAATAATTCTGGAGAATGTGGTCATCGAGGCGGTGGCCGCTGAAGGAAAGGCATTGGCAAGGATAGACGGAACTGTACTGTTCGTGCAGTTCGCCGTGCCAGGCGACGTAGTGGATGTCAAGGTGACCAAAAAGAAGAAGAACTATATGGAAGGATTCATCCTCCGTATGGTAAAGCCGTCTGAGCACCGTCTGGAGCCGTTCTGCAAGCATTTCGGAGTATGCGGAGGCTGCAAGTGGCAGCCGCTGCCATATGAAATGCAACTTCAGGCAAAGCAGCAGCAGGTATATGACCAGCTTGTGCGCATAGGCCATCTCGATGTTCCGGAAATCTCCCCTATCGTCCCTTCCGACAAGACCATGTACTACAGGAACAAACTGGAATTCACTTTCTCGCAGCGTCGCTGGATCTTTGAAGACGAGGATGCAGAGGCTCTGACAGTGCAGGAGAAATACGGTCTGGGCTTCCATGTGGGCCGTTTCTTCGACAAGGTGCTTGACATCGGTCACTGCTACCTTCAGCCGGAGCCATCCAACGGAATCCGCCTGTTCATAAGGAACTACGCCCTTGAGCACGGACTTTCGTTCTTCAATATCCGTGAGCACGTCGGCTTCCTGCGCAACATGTTCATAAGGACTACTGAGGCCGGAAACGTGATGCTGATCGTCTGCTTCTACCACGAGGATGCCCAGGCCCGCACTGCCCTGCTCGATGCAGTGGCAGCGAAGTTCCCTCAGATCACCTCGCTCTACTACGTGATCAACGGCAAGGCCAACGACTCGATTTCAGATCAGGAATGCGTTCTATACAAGGGTGAAGACGCCATTTATGAATATATGGAAGGACTGAAGTTCAAGATCGGACCGAAGTCTTTCTATCAGACCAACACAGAACAGGCCTACAAACTCTACAGCGTAGCCCGCGAATATGCCGCTCTGACAGGCTCAGAAGTCGTATATGACCTTTATACCGGCACTGGAACTATCGCTCAGTTCGTCTCAAGACAGGCATCCAAGGTCATTGGTATCGAATATGTGCCTGAAGCCATCGAGGATGCAAAGATCAACACCGCCAACAACGGAATCACAAACTGCGACTTCTACGCCGGCGATATGAAAGATATCCTGACCGACGCTTTCGTGGAAGAGCACGGCCGTCCAGATGTGATCATCCTCGACCCGCCAAGAGCCGGAATCCACCCGGATGTCGCTCAGGTCATCCTCAATGCTGCACCGGAGCGAATGGTCTATGTGAGTTGCAACCCAGCCTCGCAGGCAAGAGACCTCGAAATCCTCTGCCGCGACTATGAGATCACAGCAGTAAGACCGGTGGACATGTTCCCTCACACCCACCACGTCGAGAATGTTGTGGCATTGAAGAGAAAATAATCGTTATCACTCACAATACAGGCGTCCTTGCTCGGCTGAAATGACCGTCAGGGACGTTCCTTTTTCTGCAAAGCCTCCGAATCTGAGCGTAGCCTCGAAAATACGGCCGTCAGCCGCCTTGACCTTTCCTGACGGACGCAGGTCGGTGAATACTGTAACCGTCTCTCCTACAAGGGAATCCAGTCCGGACGTCACTCCCGTGAATCCTTCATCAGCCTTAAGTTCCTGCCTCAGGGCAATATGGTCAAATGACCTGGTGGCAAAGAGTTTGCGGACAAGAAGGACAGAGCCGAATATGGCAGCGGAAGCGGATATGATCACGATGCCTATCGGGCGAAGAATCGGTTGAAGATTCAGGGAGCCGTCCCAATGGAAGAGTTCAGCATTGTCCACCATTGCAAAGGCAAGAGAGAGGACTACAGCGATGATTCCCAAGATTCCGCAGACCCCGAAACCCGGAAGGACAAATATCTCCACACCAATAAGGACAAGTCCCACGACAAAAAGGAGGATTTCCCAATATGAGACAAGGTCTCCAAGATAGGCAGGAGCAAAATACAGAAGGGCTCCGACTATCGCCGTGACCAGAGGAAGACCTATGCCAGGAGTGCGTATCTCCACGAAAATTCCTCCTATGATCATCATCATGAATATGGACTGCAGGAGAGGATTCAGAAGGAACTGAATGAGTCTGTCGAGCCACGAAATATCATCTTCCATATTCTTGATTATAAAGTCATCAGAACCTGCAACCTTATGCGCAACTTCAAATTCATCTTCACACACTCCTTCGCAGAATCCCACCTCCATCGCCTCTGACGGCGTCAGGCTCAGGACGTTTGCGGTGTCAACCATTGACTCGGCTATCTTCGGATCTCTTCCTGTTGCCTGTGCAGTCGAGCGCATCATTCCCCTCATGAACGACTGATACTTGTCAGGCATGACATTGCCGGCCTGATCTACAACCGTGGCAGCACCTATCGAACTTCCTGTCTTCATGTATATGGAATCACACGCAATGCTGATCAGGGCACCGGCAGAAGCAGCCTGCATATTCACGAACGAAATCACAGGTCTGTCACATCTGAGGATGGCATTCCTTATGCTGTCGGCTGCGTCCACTGCTCCTCCATATGTATTCAGATCCAGCAGTATATAGTCCGCATCAGCCTCAGCGGCCTTCTCCAGACCCAAGGTCACGAGCCTGCGGGCAGCGGGATCTATGTTCTGATCAAGTCTGATACGATAGAAAACAGTGAGTGAATCAGCGGCAAAAGCACCTATGCACAATATAAAAGATGAGAAAAGTGTGAAAAACTTCTTCATAATTTCAGCAAAGATTAAACAGAACACAAATATAAAGATTTTGACATATTTTTTCTAAATTTGTCGGCTTTGAAAATAAAGAAAAATCAAATAACTGAAACCTTGATATGACTATTCAGATTCTGATCCTTCTGGCAGGTCTCCTGCTCATCCTTTTCGGAGCCAATTTCCTTGTGGACGGCTCATCATCCATAGCCAAGAAACTTGGACTCAGCGAGTTCGTAATCGGACTCACAGTCGTAGGAATAGGCACATCGACCCCTGAATTGGTGGTAAGTTTCATGTCTTCGTTCCAAGGCAAGGCTGACATGGCAATCGGAAACATCGTCGGATCCAACATATTCAATACCATGACTATTCTTGGTATCACAGCCTTGATCACTCCGCTTGCCATTACAAAGAGCAATCTCAAGCGAGACATACCTCTGAACATCGGTGTGACCCTCCTTCTGATCCTTCTTGGCATGAACCTGACCATATTCGGAAAAGGCCAGGACCAGCTCTGCAGGCTTGACGGAGTTCTGCTGCTTGCAGTTTTTGTATGGTATATGTGGATATCATTCAAGTCTGACACCCCTGATGAAGAAGAAAGCAATACAAAAGAATATTCCGTATTCATGTCTTTGGTCTTCATTATCGGAGGACTTGCCGGACTGATCTTTGGAGGCCGCCTCTTTGTTAATTCTGCAACTGAACTGGCTAAGCTTTTCGGAGTATCCGACAAGTTCATAGCAATCACTGTAATGGCAGCCGGAACATCCATGCCGGAACTCGCAACCTGTGTTGTAGCAGCTCTCAAGGGAAGAGGCCAGCTTGCCCTCGGAAACATCCTCGGATCAAATATTTCCAACATAGTACTTATACTTGGTGGTGCCGCCTTGATAAATCCTCTCTCATTTACAGGAATGACTGCCGTGGACCTTGGCACCCTGCTTGTCAGCTCGGTATTCATCCTCGCCAGTGCCTATATGTTCCGCAAGAAGCAGCTTGACCGTCTTGAAGGTATCATCCTTGTATTGATGGAGGCGGCATATATGTGGTATCTGATAGCAAATCTATAGGAAAATCACATATAACACATTTGTTACCACAATTAACAAGATTGTTTCAAATATAATATATCAGCAATTTATGGCAAATACGTTAGAAATACTTCCTAAATTGGATAGTCTTGCACGTCCCGACACTCTCAATGAGGTTCAGGCAGGTCTGGCAAGCATGGTCGAACATATTGCAACCACACCTACTAATGAACTTCTTGGAGAAATGCTTGAAAAAGCCATATCATTCGGCCTCAAAGTCGTGGCTGCACTTATCATATATATAATAGGTATATGGCTTATCAGAAGAATCAAGAAGGTACTGTCAAGGGCATTTGAAAGGAAAGAGACTGATGCCGCAATCGCCTCATTCGTGCAAAGCATCACAAGCATAGTCCTCACTCTCATCCTGATAATCACATCAGTCGGAGTGTTAGGTGTGAACACCACCTCATTTGCTGCCCTTCTCGCCGGTGGCGGTATGGCTATAGGTATGGCTCTGAACGGAACAGTCCAGAACTTTGCCGGCGGAATCATGCTGCTCATCTTCAAGCCTTTCAAAGCGGGAGACTACATCGAGGCGCAGGGATTCTCAGGAACGGTGTCGGAAGTCAACATAGTAAGCACAAAACTCAGGACAGTCGACAACAGGGTGATCATCATCCCTAACGGCATCCTCTCGAACGGAACCATCGACAACTACTCCCAACAGGAGATGAGACGCGTAGACTGGACCGTGGATGTGGAATATGGTGCATCCTCTGAAGAGGCAACCAGACTGCTGATGTCCTTCCTGACTGAAGACGAAAGGGTCCTTAATGTTGAGAAAGGGGCGCCTGCCGATCCGTTTGTCACTCTCAGCGCACTGAAAGACAGCGGAATACAGTTCGCCATGAGGGCATGGGTGCGGAAAGACGATTACTGGGACGTCAAGTTCCTGGTCATCGACAAGATCTACAACGAACTGCCAAAGCATGACATCCAGTTCCCTTATCCGAAACTTGACATAAACATACTGAACAGATAAAATGGAAGACGCCGGCCTCTTTGCAAGGTCGGCGTCATGTTTTCATATCCAATGGTTTACAGAAGAATGCTTCCGGTCTGCTTCTCCTTTGCCAGCAATTCCTTGGTCACTACCGGATTTGCATAGATGTCAATGAAGATACGTCTGAGGTCTTCCCTGTTGACCTCCGGCTCCACTGTATCAAGCTGGTGCTCCATATAAGATACAAACTGCTCAAGGTCAGCCTTTTCATACATGTGAGAATACTTGAACGAATGATTTGCGATATCGTAAGCGATATAATTGTTCTTGAAGAGTTTGTATCCTTCGATGACCCTGAAATCGACAGCATGTCTGATAAGCTGGTAGCGGTCATTCTTGTCGCAGAGAGAAGCCTGCTCTATCTCTTCTGAGGTCAGAGGCTTTCCGATATTCAGATGAATATCACCCTTTTGCTGCATGATGCCGGTCACAATGCTATTGAAGTCCTCACCTTCCGCCTTCACATATTTCCTCTTGCGGGAAATCACAAGTTCACGCGCCTTCAGGATGTCACATGGCTCGATCTCATACGAGATGCTCATCGGGATGATGTTCAGTTCCTCAAAGTTGGTCTTGAAATCGGCCTTACCGCTCATGTCAAGCATCTTGAGGAGTCCCTGCTCCGTGATGTCATATCCGTTCTTGGTGCGTCCCTGACGCTGTGCAAGCCAGATGGAACTTCTCTGCTCGGTGATGTTGAGACGGATATACTTTGAAAGTAACTGAGACGACAGGTAAAGTTCACGTGCCGAAATGCCTCTCACCACCTTGATCATTCTGTTCGAGCGGATCAGCCACTCGATGGTTTCATTAGTGATAAGGTTGTCACCGACAGCGATCTCAGTCATCTGGATACCGTTGCGGTAAAGAACCAGCTGAGTGATTGCCGGATCAAGAATGATGTCCCTGTGATTCGACAAAGCGAGGAACTTCTTCTGAGGATCGATATTGGAGATTCCGTCATAAGAGAAATTACGGGCAGTGTGCTCGATGACCCAGCGCACGAATTTCTGCATGACGAGAACCTGAAACTCGTCTATTGTCTTGATCTGCTTGAGAATACTCTTTAGAAACTCCGGAGACTCTTCCGGAAAGAACTGTTGCGAAACATGTGATAAAAGCGGAAATTCAGCCAATTTACTCAGGGCTTCAGCCGCTTCTGCGTCAGTGTACGGGCTGATGCTTTCAAATTCGGTTAAATCTACCATAGGTCAAATCTTTATAGTACAATATGCAAATTTATAATGATTTTGCTAAATATCAAATTACTGTCCTATCTTCTGAACAGGATGGAACTGTCACCGTAACTGAGAAATCTGAAATCATTTGCCAGCGCAAAATCATATATTTTATGCCAGTCACCTTTGACAAATGCTGAAATCAGCAGCAGCAGAGTGCTCTGAGGCTGATGAAAATTAGTTACAAGCACATCAACGAGCTTGAATTCGTATCCGGGTACTATTATGATCCTGGTGCCTACCTTGAGTTCATCAAGACCATTTGCTCTCAGATAGTCAGCAATGGCAGTCAGCGCTTCCTGCACGGTATAAGGATACTCTCTTGTGTATGGTTCCCACTGACCGACATCAGACGGGACACCTGACTCGATACACTTTACTCCCACATAATACAGCGACTCAAGGGTTCGCACGGAAGTTGTTCCCACTGCAACCAGGCTTCCAGTCCTGGCGATCAACCTGTCCAGAAGCGACAGAGTGACCACAAAAGGCTCACGATGCATGGTGTGTTCCGCCACATTGGAGGATTTTACAGGCAGGAAGGTTCCTGCGCCGACATGAAGGCATACGGTATCAGTCACCACATTCCTTGATCTGATCTCATTCAGCACATCTTCCGTAAAATGCAGTCCGGCCGTAGGCGCTGCCACAGAACCTCTGAAACGTGCATATAAGGTCTGATAACGCTCCAGATCTATATTTTCAGTCTCCCTGTTGAGATAGGGAGGAATAGGGACAGAACCGCAGACTTCAAGCACCTTTGAAAACGGTGCGCCGTCTTTCCAGGTAAACTCGACGATTGATGTCTCTCCACATCTCTCCACGAGATCAGCTCTAAGGCACATATGCTCTATTTCAGCATCATTCAAAGGATTGTAGAGATGAAGAGTATCGTTCTTCCAGCGCTTGACATTACCCACTATGCACTTCCACCTGCACCTGTCTGTAACTGCAAACATAGTCACATATTCCTCCGGAAGCACAGGTTCAAGGCAGAATATTTCTATATGTGCTCCTGATTCCCTCTGAAAATGAAGGCGGGCAGGGACGACCTTGGTATCATTGAATACCATGACCGATCCTTCCGGTATTTGAGAGGAAATATTTCTGAATCTTTCTTCAGAGACCTTGCCTTCCCTATATATAAGGAGTTTAGATGCGTCACGTTCTGAAAGAGGATATTTTGCTATCCTCTCATCAGGGAGGGGATAATTATAATCTTCAATCTGTATTTCAGGTATCATTCTGAGAATTCCATTTTTCTGTTAACATATGCAAAATTACAATTTTTCCGCTTTTCCGGAAATACCATGGCAGTCTCAATTATGGTTACATTTGTAAATCATAATTCCAAACGCATCGGTTACAAGTATTAATTTAAAATCATATTACTTCACACTTGTGGTTAATGTTGTACTCAGTTACATATTTATTATAAGATTTTATTATGCTTTACTTTACACGATTATAAATAGCGGATTATCAGTTACTTATAATATTTTATATGAATTTTAGATATAGTATATTTACGTAAATATTCGGTAAATCTCTCATTTACGGTCAGAAAAAGCATACATTCAATAATATATTAAGATATAGTTATCGAAAACTCAGATATTTAACTTCTATTATCTAAACTAAATTCAAGCGCTCATAATTCCGCTGTATCATATGCTTCACCTGCTGATTAACATTTGTACATCAAAAACGCACTTGCATATTTAAAAAACATTGCTTACATTTGTAACATAATTGATAACAACTATGAACAATCGTCTCAAGCAGTTTATTGCGGCCGAAAACATCACTCAGGCTCAGTTGGCAGACACGATCAATGTAGTCCGCGCCAGCGTATCCCATATTCTTGCAGGAAGAAACAAGCCAAGTTATGAATTCATAAGCGGACTCATGCGTCACTACCCCAACCTGAACATGGAATGGCTGATGTTCGGAAAGGGAAAGATGTACAAAAGCGCCCCTGCAGAGGCTCCGGCACAAGAAGATGTGCAGGTTTCCGGTGAACTTTTTGCTGACGAGATGCCGCTTATGCAGGATTTATATGCCCCTGCATCAGATGACCCTTTCCCCGCTGATAAAGAGAACATCACTACTGCGAAAACCGCTGCACCAGCACCTGTTCCAGGAGTATCCATCAATGAAATAAAGGCTTTAATTAACACAATGCAAAAGCCTGTAAACCAACGTAAACTGATAAAAATTACAGCATTTTTTGATGACGGAACGTTTCAGGAACTGACCACTAACTAGAAAAAGATACTGCTGTTTGCAGTATTTTTTTTATCTTTACATGATTTAAAACACGCATATATCATATGTATAAGCACATTCTAAAGCCTATCCTCTTCAGTTTCAATCCAGAAACTGCCCACAACATGACATTTGCAGGACTTAAGTTCCTGAGATACGTCCCATTTGCCGGCAGCATAATGCGAGGACTGTATAAGAAATCCACTCCGAGCCTCGAAAAAGAGGTTTTCGGAATTCACTTCCCTAATCCTGTGGGTCTTGCAGGCGGTCTGGACAAGAACGGAGAGTTCTATAACGATATAGCCAACTTCGGTTTCGGCTTCGTCGAGATCGGCTCCCTCACTCCGCAGCCTCAGGACGGCAATCCTAAGCCACGCTGTTTCAGGGTTCCAGGCGACAAGGCCATCATCAACCGCTTTGGAATAAATAATAAGGGTGTGAAGAATGCTGTTGAGCACCTTAAGAAGGTACGTCCGGAAGTGATCGTTGCAGCCAATATATCAAAGAACACCACAAGCATCAATGAGGATGCCGCAAAGGACTACGAGTCTGCATTTGCACTTCTTTACGACTTCGTGGACATGTTTGTAGTCAATATATCATGCCCTAATGTGGTGGGACTCACCGCATTGCAGGACATGAACTTCCTCTCTGACATCATTGACAGACTTCTCAGTCTCAGAATGTACTACGACGAATATCGCCCGATTCTCCTGAAGGTTTCTCCGGATCTGTCACATGAGCAGCTGGATGAGATCATAGACTACTCTCTCCGATCCGGAATAGACGGAATCGTGGCAGGAAACACCACACGCAGCCGTGACGGCCTGACCAGCATCCCTGCTGAAAAGATCGAGGCAATCGGAAACGGAGGAATGTCTGGAGCCCCTGTGCACAAGAAGAACCTTGAACTTGTCAGATATGTACACCAAAGATCTGATGGCAAACTTCCGATCATCGGTGTGGGAGGAATCATGTCACCTGAGGACGCAAAGGAAATGATCGATGCCGGTGCATCCCTCGTGGAGATCTATTCAGGCTTCATATATGAAGGTCCAGGACTGGTCAAGAGGATCCTCAAACATTTTGAAAGCTTTGTAAAACAACCGGTTGCAAAGAAATAAAGATGAAGCAGGCGTCAATATGCACAATTGGAGACGAGATTCTGATCGGCCAGGTGGTAGATACTAACTCGTCACACATTTCCCAGGCTCTCAATTCGTTGGGAATCAAGGTTTCGCGGATGGTATCTATCGGGGATGACCACGACACGATAATCTCATCTCTGGAGAACGAACTCAGATCCAACGATATCGTCATCGTGACAGGCGGCCTTGGACCGACCAAGGATGACATCACAAAAAAAGCACTTGCAGAACTGTCAGGAGCAGATTCGTACAGAACTGACGACAGACAGCTTGAAATAGTCAGAAGAATACTCAGCGCACGCGGGATAGAGGCTCTGGATATCAATCTTGCCCAGGCTTCTGTTCCGGACACATGCGAAGTGATTCCCAATAGACTGGGAACCGCTCCGGTGATGGCATTCAGATTCGCTGAACCGCGATTCGGGCATTACGCGACGCTGTATTCGCTTCCTGGTGTTCCGTTCGAGGCCATCGGCGCACTTCCTGACATACTCTCAGACATCAAGGCACACTACCCTGTGTCAGACATTTATCACAGGACTGTAATGACTTTCGGCATTCCGGAATCAGTGCTCGCCAAGCAGATCGAACAGTGGGAGGATGCGCTTCCGGAGGATATGCACCTGGCATATCTGCCGGATCCGATCAAGGGAGTAAGGCTGAGACTGTCAATATATGGAGGCGTACGCGAGGAGGAAGAAGCAAGAATCGAAGCAGAACTGGCCAAACTGAGGCCGATATTGTCTGACGCCCTCTATTCCGAACAGGACGACACGTTGCAGGAATGCATAGGAAGAATGCTTGCCAAGGCAGGCAAGACCGTCAGCGCAGCTGAATCCTGCACGGGAGGTACAATCTCAGCACTTTTCACGGAAGTACCGGGATCGTCAGAATACTACCTGGGCTCAGTGACATCGTATGCAAACAGCGTCAAGACAGGCGTGCTCGGAGTGGATCCTGAAATCATCGAAAAACATGGTGCGGTCAGCAGCGAATGCGTCGCCCAGATGGCAGAAGGAGTCCGCAGACTGACCGGCAGCGACTTTGCCGTAGCGACCTCCGGAATCGCCGGACCAGGAGGAGGTAGCGACACAAAACCAGTTGGACTTGTATGGATCGGAGTCAGTTCGGCAGCAGGCACAGAGACCATCTGCAAGACCTATAAAGGCGACAGAAAACGCAATATAGAGCGATTTGCAGCGTCAGCTTTGGATACACTTAGAATAAAGATTAAAAACGAGTTAAACTATTAGTATATAGCATTTAAAACATCGTTGTTTTGGCGCAAAACATTTTTGTTTCATGTAAATTTGTAAACAATAAGATATATTTATAAAACACACCAACCGCCTAATTATCAACTAATTACAAAGCAATAGCCACATTATGAGCGAAGCACTGATAAAATACGAGAAAAAGAAGAGAAGGATAACGATCAACGGCATCTTCTATGCCGCCATATCATCCATGTCCTTCGGCTTTTCTCCCCTTTTCAGTCTTGCTCTTATTGCTGCCGGATTGTCAGATTTCGACATACTTTCATACCGTTGGCTGATAGCCGGAATCGTGCTGATGATGTATGCTTTCTATAAAAAGAAGTCACTTCGTCTGAACTCATTTGACGAGGCGTGGAAGATATTTCTCCTGAGCGTACTAAGGGCACTGACCTCAGTCACCCTCCTGATCGGATACGTCAACATTTCAAGCGGAATAGCCTCGACCATCAACTTCATGTACCCGGTCATCGTGACACTCTGCATGGTTTTGTTCTTTGGAGAGAAGAGATCCCTGATCGACTATCTGGCAATCGCAGCTTCCATATTCGGAGTATATCTTCTCGCTTCAGGCGACAGCATCATGGTGGAAGGCGGTAATACGAAACTGGGACTCACCTGCTCTCTGATCTCTGCCTTTTCATTCGCAGCCTACTACATAGTGATGAAACAGGTCAAGGCTGACAAGATCGAAGTGGTCAAGTTCAGCACCTGGGTAATGATGCTCTGCGCAGTCTATTTCATCATAGGAGCATTCTTATGGAACGGAAAGCTCACCATCGTAACAGATGCCGGATGCTGGCTCAATATTCTTGGACTGGGTCTTTGGTCAACAATGGTCTCCAACATAACCGGAGTGAAGGGAAACAGACGCATCGGCCCGACCATGACCTCGATCCTTGGTGCTCTCCAGCCTTTAACAGCGGTAATCCTGGGAGTGCTCTTCCTGAATGAACACCTCTACATGAGATCGCTCATAGGCTGCACGATTATCCTGGTGGCTGTGACTATAATCGTGTTGCACCAGAAGAACCGCAAGCACATCTGATCTATTCAAGAATCCTGAAGAAGTTGCCGGACGCTATCTTCTCCAGATCACCCTCTGAATATTCCCTTCTGCGCAGTTCATCGAACAATCTGGGCATCATGGAGATATCTTCCATGCCTTCAGGAGTGACTTCTATCCCATCGAAGTCTGATCCTATCCCCACATGATCTACTCCAACGAGACTCACGACATGGTCTATATGATCGGCAATCATGGTGTAGGAAGGTCTGGACCCTCCTTCCATATACGAAGAATCAAGAAAATACGGATAAAAATTGATCTGAATCACCCCACCTGCCGCTGCTAATGCCCTGATCATTTCGTCGGTCATATTGCGCGGATGATTGCATAATGCCCGGCAGCAGGAATGAGTGGCCACGACAGGCTTGGAAGAATATTTCAGGACATCATAGAAGGTTTCATCAGAAACATGAGAAACGTCAATCAGCATTCCAAGGTTGTTCATCTCAGCCACGACTTCACGTCCGAAAGGACTCAATCCGCCCCATCTTTTCACCGGAGTAGCACAGGAATCACAGATCTCGTTATCTTTAGAATGACATAAGGTAATATATCTTACTCCATTGTCATAGAACATCTTAATTCTTTCAATAGACTTCCCTATCGGCGAACCGTTCTCCAATCCGAGGAAGATCGAAAAACGCCCCTCTGTCTTGTTCCCGTATGCCTGAGTCTTTGAGGTCGTCATTCTGGCCTGACCGCCAGACACAGCTTCTTCCACAGCCTCATACTGACGCATAGCGCAGTTCATCGCTTCATTCTCATCAAGGTCTGCAGGTATATACAGAGCAAAGAACGCCCCATCCACACCGCTGCGTCCGATCTTAGGAAAGTCCACATGACCGGTCGCATTGTCCTTAGACAGATCGCGCCCCCTGACCATTTCCGAAGGGGTGTCGCAGTGAGAATCCAGAATAAACATCTTATTTTCCAAGTCGCTGACGGACAGCCTCATACATAAGCACAGCCGAGGCAACAGATACGTTAAGTGAAGTGATTTCTCCGGCCATCGGAATGGCAGCCTTGTCATCAGCAAGATCCAACATGGACTGGGATATTCCCTTGCCTTCCGATCCCATGATTATAGCCACAGGGCCTGTCATATCCACATCATAGATGAGATTGTCTGTCTTTTCAGTAGCAGCCACGAGTCTGAATCCACTCTGCTTCAGATAGTAAGCGGCAACTCGGAGATTAGGCACCTTGCAGGTATCCATCCTCATCAGAGCACCGGCAGACGCCTTCACAGCATCAGCATTGATCGCGGCTCCTCCCTTGGCCGGTACAATGATACCTTGTCCGCCTGCACATTCCAGACTTCTAGCGATCGCGCCAAGATTGCGCACATCGCTCACACCGTCAAGAATCACCAGAAGAGGGTTCTCAGTGCGTCCAAGCGCATTGTTCACAAGCTGCTCGATATCAACATAATCAATATGGGAGATATACGCCAGGACTCCCTGGTGGGACCCGCGCACTGCCCTGTTCAACCTTTCTCCAGGCACGAACTGGAAAGGAATCTCATTCTCCTTCAGAAGATCCATGAGTTCCCTGAACTGAGCGCCCTCAAGTCCCTGCTTCAGAAGCACCTTGTCAAACTTCTTTCCTGCCTTGACTGCCTCCAGCACCGGATGCATGCCGAACAGATACTGCATTTTCTTCTCTTCCATATCTTATGATTCTATCTGTACATTTAACTGTTCCCACTCCGCCATCTTGAAATCCAATTCCCTCTTGTTCTCAAGATAGGCTCTTGTGAGTTCCATGACATCATCCTCCGGACCAGGGGACATCAGCACTGCCTCAATCTCTTTCATCTTCGTTTCTATCTGCTCTATCCCCTTCTCCAAGAATGATATACGGTTCTTTATCTTCTTTTCTTCTTTAGATAAATATTTCTTAACATGATACTCCTGCCTGGACTCTTCCTTCTTCTGGATCACCTCTACAGGCTTCTCTTCAACCACCTTGTAATGTCTTTCCAGTTCGCTGAGGTTCTCAAGTTTCCTGCGTTCAAGGAAATCCTGGACTCCTCCGAGATGTTCCTTCACCTTGCCGTCCCTGAACTCATAGAGTTTGTCCACAAGCCCGTCAAGGAAGTCCCTGTCGTGAGAAACGATGACCAGAGTTCCGTCATAAGCCTTCAGAGCCTGCTTCAGAATATCCTTTGAACGGATGTCCATATGGTTGGTAGGTTCATCGAGCGCAAGCAGATTATATGGCTTCAGAATCAGTTTAGCCATGGCGAGACGGGCACGTTCACCACCGCTCAGCACCGCCACCTTCTTGTCTATATCTTCCCCCTTGAACAGGAATGCGCCAAGTATGTCACGCAGTTTCAGACGGATATCTCCCACGGCAATCCTGTCCAGAGTCTCAAAGACCGTGTCGTTCTTATCCAATATATCTTCCTGATTCTGAGCATAATATCCTATATTGACATTGTACCCTACCTTAGATTCGCCGGCCTTCGGATCCAGTTCGTTCATGATCACGCGCATGAGCGTGGTCTTTCCCTCGCCGTTTCTTCCCACCAAGGCGACCTTCTCACCTCTGCGCACCTCGATCTGAGCATCCGAGAAGACAATCTTCTCACCATATCCGACCTTCATATCGACCGCCTTGTAGGCAATGTCACCGGAACGCGGAGCAGGAGGGAACTTCACTGTCAGAGCAGACCTGTCTTCAAGATCCACCTCGATCCTTTCCAGTTTCTCCAACTGCTTCACACGTGACTGCACCTGGTTGGACTTCGTAGGCTTGTATCTGAACTTCTCGATGAACTCCTCAGTCTTCTCTATCATCCTCTGCTGATTCTCAAAGGCAGCCCTCTGCTGTTCAAGTCGTTCTCGTCTGAGTTCCAGGTACTTGCTGTACGGCACCTTATAGTCGTGTATCCTGCCGAGCATGATCTCCACAGTCCTGTTGGTCACATTATCCAGAAATTTCCTGTCGTGAGAAATCAGAACGAGCGAGCCTCTGTATTCCTTTAGATACCCTTCAAGCCACTCGATGGACTCGATGTCCAGATGGTTGGTCGGCTCGTCAAGAAGAAGGACATCAGGCTTGGACAGCAGTATCTTGGCCAGTTCTATACGCATGTTCCAGCCCTGGCTGAATGTTTCGGTAGGACGCGAGAGTTCCTCATAGCGGAATCCCAGTCCCACAAGTGTCTTCTCTGCCTGCACCTGAGGATTGTCAGCCCTGACATATGCAAGCCGGTCGTTGATTTCATTCATCCTGATGATGAGGTCCTGATATGCATCAGACTCATAGTCAGTCCTTTCCGCAAGTTCCTGAGTGATTCTCTCCAGTTCGGCCTCCTCTGCAAACATATCGGAGAAGGCAGTCATGGCCTCATCGATGACACTGCGTCCGCGATGGTGCTCCATGATCTGAGGCAGATAGCCGATCTTCACTCCACCCGGCACCGCCACCTTTCCGTTAGTCGGACTCTGCAGTCCGCAGATAAGTTTCAGGATAGTTGACTTTCCTGCACCGTTCTTTCCCACAAGGCCTATCTTGTCACTCTCGCTGATATGAAAGTTGATGTCATTCAGCAAGGTGAATCCTCCGTAGGCTACTGTCAAACTGTTTATGGATATCATATTCTCTTAATTTTCGACTTCTTCAACTTCTTCATTCCCTTTACGGCTGATAAGTATGCTGAACTCATAAAGAAGATAGATCGGAATCGAGCAGACCATCAGTGAAAAAGGGTCTCCAGTCGGTGTGATGACCGCTGCAAGAATCAGAACTGCGCAGAACGCATACTTGCGGTATTTCTTCAAAATCTGCTTTGTCACAATCCCCAGAGCCGACAGAAGTGCTATCACAGTCGGAAATTCGAATACGATTCCGAAAGCCAGCACTGTGGAAACCAGCAGGGAAATATATGATGAGAGCGAAAACGTGTTTGGGACCTCCGGACTCACCTGATAATTCGCGAAGAAATACAGCATCACGGGAAATATCACTATATATCCCACAAGAACACCAAGGTAAAAAAGTATCGATGCAAATGAAAAAGCCCCTCTGACCGCCTTATGCTCATTCTCATACAAGGCCGGAGCGATGAATTTCCACACTTCATATATAAAATATGGAAAAACAAGAATTAGAGCAGCCAGACAGGTTACCTTCATATGTATCATGAACTGTGCGGCAACTTCCAGATTCACAAGATCAAGCGAAAAATCCACTCCTATCAGACGAAAGAACAGAGACTTCCCGGCTGCAGGGGCCAGAACAATCCCGTCAAAGAGAAAGTTCTTGAATAAAAACAGAAATACCGTAGCCCCGACCAATGCCAGGACTACGCGTATTATGCTTTTTCTCATATCTTCCAGGTGATCCCAGAAGGACATTGCCTGCTCGCTCACTTCCTAATTGTCTGATTCGATCTCCTTCTTGATTTCCTTGACGTCATCCTCGACATCCTTCATACCTTCCTTGAAGTTCTTCACTCCCTTGCCAAGTCCCTTCATAAGTTCAGGAATCTTCTTTCCACCGAAGAGAAGAAGAATCACAAGGGCGATGATGATCACCTCCCACATTCCGACAAAAGCCAGAGGCGCAATGAATAATAAAGTAGACATATCGTTTAAGTTTAAATTTTATCTGCAAAAAGGTCAACAAGAATCTTCGGGCATCTTACAGGCCTCCTTGTAGCGGCATCTATGAACCCGAGAGTCACGCTGCCAGAGCAGACCAGCGCTTCATCCTGATTATAGATTTCGCTCTTGATGACGACCTTTGCCGTCGGCATCGTATCTATCATCGATACGATCCTCAGCGTGTCACCCATTCTTGCCGGTGTCCTGTAACGGCAGTCAACAGCAACGACCGGCATCATGATTCCGGCTTCCTCCACCTTCTCTATCGGCAGATCCATCTCCTTCAGCATAGCGTTACGTCCACACTCGAAATATCTTATGTAATTCGAGTGGTGAACGATCCCCATCTGGTCGGTTTCGTAGTATCTTACCTCAAGAAAATGCTCAGTTTTTACCATAACAAAAATGTTATTAAGGTTAACAACTTTGTTTTAGTATTATTTCTTCAATGAGTTAAGAGAAGCAGTAATACTTTCGATCTTTGAAAGCGAGTCAGCCTCTTTCTTGCGTTCAACAGCCACGACTGCCTCAGGAGCATTGGCCACAAAACGCTCGTTAGAGAGTTTCTTGCGCACCGATTCAAGGAATTTCTGCTGGTATGCAAGTTCTGCTTCAAGCTTGGCGATCTCCTCATCAACGTTCACAAGTCCGGTCAGAGGGACAAACATCTCGACTGTCCTTACCATGAAACGCTGAGCAGCCGACATATCACCCTCCGGTTCACCGACAGTCACATTAGCAAGTTTCACGACTACCGGCAGTACCTCAGCAGGGAACTCACCCTTGATCACAAGACTCAGAGCCTCCCTTGGAGAGAGTCCTTTGCTCTGACGGATGTTCCTCACACCTGCAACCGCCTCGCAAGCCATCTCGAATGCAGTGATGAATTCCGCATCATATGGCTTTGCCTGCGGGTAGCGCTGGTTCATGATGGTCTCCCCTGCCTTGCGCTCAGCCATATTCTGCCAGAGTTCCTCAGTGATGAAAGGCATTATAGGATGGATCATCTTGAGAAGCGCATCGAAGAAACCGATTGTAGCGTCATATGTAACCTTGTCTATTCCAGCGCCATAAGCAGGCTTGACAGCCTCAAGATACCATGCACAGAAATCATCCCAGAAGAGTTTGTAGATTGCCATGAGGGCATCTGAGATACGGAATTTTGAGAAATGATCCTCGACAGACTCCACCACCTGGCTGAGTTTGTTCTCGAACCACTTCACAGCAACAGCAGAAGCCTCAGGCTGCTGAGCCGCCTCATCCACATTCCAGCCGGTCACAAGACGGAACGCATTCCACACCTTATTATTGAAGTTACGTCCCTGCTCGAT
>CAZMNZ010000019.1:17456-22070 GCA_964567765.1 uncultured Muribaculaceae bacterium | reverse complement strand
TTGCTAATACGGCTTCCATATCCTCATATTCACCCATTCCGACCCCCTTCTTCGGGACGGACCTGAGGGTTGCGCTCAAGGATTCCGGCGCAGTCCTGATAGACGTTCCAGCCTACGTTCACTCCCAGCATCTGGCCGTCCAGAGCGTACATGAATGTCAGGATGCGCTCGTCCCCTTCGCCTTCCGAGCGGTAGAAATGGAAGTTGCTTGCCATAAATTCCTCCTTCTGCTCTGCTGCCACGCTCTTCTGGACCATTTCCAGTTTAGTTACATATTTGCACATCTCCAGCACCACGTCGTTCAGGCCGGCATCGCTTATGAGAACCTTCTCCATCAGGGATCCCATGTCGTTCACACGGCGCAGGGTATAGCCCCCCATGGCCTTGGTGTGCATGGTTATGGCCTGCATCTGACTCTCGGAGATTTCCCCGGCAGGAATCAGCCACACCATGAGTCTGGCAGCAGGGTCGTGATACAGGGTTTCATATTTCGCAAGGTTAACCTGACCGCAGTGGGGACATTCCCACAGGAAGAGTGAACCGTCCTTCACCTTTGCCTTGAGTTCGGGATTCTCGGATATGTTGATGCTGCGGTAAACTGTGACTTTGTGCTGCTGACCGCATTTGCTGCATGGTGCAAGGGCTTCGTTGATTATTGACATATGTATATTATCATTAGATTTCTCGTCTCTCCTTTCATGTTCGAAAGTTCCAGTGTCGTGTCTGATATTTACATATTTAGGGAACGACACTCCCAAAAAACGATGAAAATGGAGCATTTTGGCTAGTGTCGTGTCTTGTTTTGATGAAAATCGGCTACGACACTTTCGGCATAGTGAGTTTTATGTTGTTGTTTGGAAAACGGTCATCATGTTAAAATGTCACATTGAAGGTCGGGCCGACAAAATGGTGGCCGAGGTTGAGGCCGGCGGCATTAAGGGAGTCGAATGAGCGTCCTCCGTTGTATGAGTATGTCACACCGACCGAGCATGGCCAGCCGAGCCACAGGATGCTGTTCAGGTCTATCGTGAAGTCACATCCGGCCGAGTAGAACTGATGGGTTCCGGAGAACGGTCTGCTTCCGGCGAACATATAGTCGAAATGAGGTGTGAGTATGAATCTTTTTACCCAGAAGAATCCTCCCAATATGCCCCAGTCGCCTACATAGACAGGGATTCCGTAGTCGGCAGTCAGCCTGGTCATTGAATTGCTTCTGACTGAAAGCCAGCTGAGAAGTTCCACATTGTCACTGAGTCCTCGTGGCAGGGTGTTGACCACTGCCTGGTTGAAATATGCCCTGTTGCTGAGCGACTGCTGGTGCATTGCCGTGAGTTTGAGTCCCTGCACGGAAACCACTCCAGGGACATATCCGTAAAGGTATGCATATCCCATAGGGGAGAGTATGTTTGAATTTTCAAGGCTTCCGGATGCTCCTACTTCAAGTCCGACGCCCCATTTAGGATATACGGCAGAGTTAGGAGTTCCCAGCATCGTATATGCCCTGACTGAACCTGTCATGCTGTGTCTGAACCTGTTCTTTCCGTCTATGTAGTGCGAGAACACCGGATTTCCGGAAAAACTTCCTTTGGCTGAATCGTAACTGAGCACCGTTATTCCGGTGTTGAACATATCGTTGCTGATGCGGTAACTAAGCTGAGGAATGACTCCCTTGAACCATCCTCCGCTTGAGAAGTTGAAAGGAATATATGCCTTTATGTTTCCCTCCACATACGGGCAGTCAAGTTCCCTGCTGGACAGTCCTATGCTTGCTGTGCCGTTCTGCTCATAGGCTGTCATGAAGTACTGTCTGGATCCTCTGTCATTGATGTCGAAAGAGAATTCGAACACGGGGTAAAGTCCCGAATATGTGAACTTTGCATGTCCTGAATGTCTCCATTTAGACTTGTTGTAAGGATCCTTGTGTGCAGAATATCCGAACTCGCCCACTCCTGTGGAGAGCCTGTTCTGCATGATTCCGCTGACTCCGAGCGATGCCGCCTGATATATCCTGTCGAACGACATGTTCATGATATTGTTTACACTTACATATACCGGAGCCCATGAATGCAGGTGAAACATATGCGCAGCCTTGCGGTATTTCTTCGGAGCGGAAATATATATGCTGTCCTGCTGCGGAACAGCGCACTCATAGCCTTCCAGACGTGCGATCCTGTTCTCCTGTTCTGCCAGCCTGTCTGCGAGGGCATATCTGTGGATATCCTCGAACTTCACTTCGCGGTTCAGTAGGGAATCCGCACTGACGCGGCTCAGTTGCAGTCCCTTGAGGGTAGGTGCTGAAAAATAGAGATATTGTCCGTCTGTGCTGTATGTAAAGTCGGACGCTCCGTATCTTGTGTTGGTCTTCTGGACAAGGCGTGAATCCGAAGGGGAGAAATGATAGAGTTCGTTGACCCCTGTCCTGTCGCAGGTGAACATGAGATGATCGCCCGTGCTCTGGAAATCCTTGATCTTCACCGGCTGGGGAGCGAGCACCTCTGTCCATCTTCCCTCGGCGAGACCTTCCGGTGCATTGATGGAGTATATGCCGAATCCTCCTTCGGAAACGGCGGTTGCGTAGAGCCTGGTGCCTATCCATGCCGTCTCCACGATCTGAAGGCTGTCAGGCGCATCAACGCAGGAGAGAATCTTTCCGTTATGCCCTGCAAGAATGCTCAGAGTCGTCTTTCCGTCCACTCTGTATTCGGATACTGCGATATATGAATCTCCGGAGGCCGGAGCCGGGTTGTTGAGGAGCAGACTGTTTCTGAGCGTTCTCTTGCGACTCTGGCCGTTCTCTATATATCTTATCTTAGAATCCGTCTTCATTGACCATCTCTCGTCCGGAATATCTTCGCTCCAATAGATACGTCCGAAGTAATCGGACCACTGAAGCCTGCCGGTGCCGTGTGAGAAGCGCGAGACGAAATGTTCCTTGCCATCCTTGTCGATCCGCACGAGAATCGGAGTGTTGAGATATCCGCTCTTCACGGAATATATGTCATCCCCGACGACGAGATTGTCCTTGTAGTCCGTGTAGAGGCGAGGCTCCGGCAAGACAGACTCGAATGTCATGAACGGTGCCCTGAGGCTGTCCTCCTTCTGCCACTGCCCGTTCATGTCGTGGCATATTTCGGTGAACATCTTGCTGAGGCTCTTTCCGCTTATCCTCTTGGAAACCGTCTCAAAGGCGGTAAGATCCCAGATCTTGCGTGAAGCCCTGTCATAACTTTCATACATATACATGGGACAGTCATACTTCGTGCGCATGCCGGCCAGTGTCATATATCCGAGGGCGTAATGGTTCGGATAATAGTTTCTCTGCGAACCATACAGCCATTTGTTCCAGTTCCTGAAATCCCCGTTATCGAAGGCAATGCGGTAGTAGTTCAGGAAGTCCGCAGTCCTTCCACGGCCGGACCTTGTGAGTGCTGTCTCAGTCACAACTGCGTCACCTTCAATGAAATACATTCCGGGATAAACCAGAGACACAAGTATGTTCCACATCTGCCCGAACACATATCCGAAAGGCTTCTGAGCCTTGGTCATTCCGAACTGCATCTGGGTCACGTGGCGTGACTCGTGGACAGCAAGCATTGTGGACCAGGGCATCGGGTCCACGTCGTGTGCGGAAGGAAGGGTGAAGAGGTCCATTCGTTTCGGAGCCCACGCAACTGAGCCGTTGGAACCGTTGTATGTGTGCAGGACCACAGGCATGAGCCTTCCGTCGCCTTCTCCTGTCACATAACCGGTCGTGCGGGACACAGGAATCTTGAACTTCTCCAGTTTCCGGGCATACACATGCGCCAGAGAATCGCTTTCGGAAGGGTAGATGACCCTGTAACTGTCCGTGTCAATGTAGTTCCATTTCAGTTTTCCCTGATCATCGCCGGTCACATAGAACTGGGCCGAGGCGGTGAATGAAATGAGCAGAAAGACAGTTATTGATAGAATTCGTTCAGGTTTCATCGTACTTCCGTTGTTTTTCCCGGCATGAAAATCATGCCATATTCGGGAATATATAACAATAATGCGGTCGCAAATCTAATATTTTTTTATATTTTTGCGACTTATTCGCCTGATTTCTTATCAAATCAGACTAACATTTCAAAACTTTATGACAACTATTCTAAATGTCCTTTCCGTTCTTGGTGGACTTGCTATGTTCCTCTACGGAATGGCGCTCATGAGCGAAGGTCTCCAGAAATCTGCAGGAGACCGTCTCAGAGCCTTCATGGCCAAAATGACTTCCAATGCATTCAAGCGTGTGTTTACCGGAACTCTGGTGACTTGTCTCGTGCAGTCATCTTCCGCAACGACCATCATGGTTGTGAGTTTCGTGAATGCCGGACTCCTCACTCTTGGAAACGCCATCGGAGTGATTATGGGAGCAAACATCGGAACCACCCTCACAGCATGGATCACTTCGCTAGGATTCTCGGTCAACATCGCCCTCTTCGCCGTGCCTATGATGGCCTTCGGCTACCTGATGCACTGCTCTAAGAAGGCTTCGCTCAAGAATATCGGCCAGTTCCTCATGGGCTTCGCAGTCATGTATGTTGGTCTTACATTCATGAAGGACTGCTCTAACGCCATTCTCGGAGACTATCAGGCAGG
>CAZMNZ010000019.1:8812-17446 GCA_964567765.1 uncultured Muribaculaceae bacterium | reverse complement strand
TGATGAACTTCTTCGGAAGCATCAACGGTTTCGGATTCGGCTCCGTCATCCTCTTCCTGATCGCAGGTGCAGTGCTCACTATCGTACTCCAGGCTTCAAGTGCGACAATGGCCATCACCATGCTCCTTGCAGCTTCCGGCCTTATCGACTTCAAACTTGCAGTTGCGATGGTGCTCGGAGAGAACATCGGAACGACAATCACCGCCAATATCGCTGCCGCTGTAGCCAACACATCTGCAAAGAGGGCTGCGAGGGCACATACGATCTTTAACGTCATAGGAGTTATCTGGGTTCTTGCGCTGTTCGGACCGATTGTGAAACTTATCTGTGTAATCATGGAGTCCCTCAACTTCTATAACCCGATGGAGGCCAGCTCACAGCTTGCTGCAATAGCAAACGGAAGCGTTGAGGCGGATGCTGCGATGATGGAGATGTACAAGAATTCGCTGCTTTACGGAATCGCGATGCTCCACACGCTCTTCAATGTCACCAATACCCTTATCCTGATCTGGTTCACACCTCTCATCGAGAAGGCCGTCATCTGGCTTGTGAAGGAGCCTAAGGGAGATACCGAGGTATTCAGACTCAAATACATTTCCGGAGGTCCGCTTTCTACAGCCGAACTCTCTCTCGGCGAGGCACAGCAGGAGATCGTCCATTTTGCAGAAATATGCAGAAAGGGCTTCGGCTATGTCCGTGCAGCCATAAATGAGGAAAATCCTGAGAATTTCGACAAGATCAACGACCAACTTATCAAATATGAGGAAATCACCGACAGAATAGAGTACGAAATCGCAACATATCTGAACGAAGTGTCGAAGGGACACCTCAGCGAGGAATCAAAGTCAACGATCAAGTCTCTTTACAAGATCATCGGCGAGATGGAGTCTCTCGGTGACTCCGGCGAGGCGATAGGACGTATCCTCAAGAGAAGGAATGTCCATGGAAAGACATTCGACAAGTCTCTCCTTGACCGTCTCAACAGGATGGCTGACCTCGTTCAGAAGGGATATGACGTGATGATCGAGAACCTCAAGACAGAGCATCTCAAGGACATTTCCAATGCTCAGAACTGCGAGTACAACATCAACGAGTGCCGCAACCACCTCAGGGAGGAGCATATCGTCAATATCGAGAGCGACAGTTACAACTACCTCACGGGAGTATATTATATGGATGTTCTCTCAGAAATGGAGAAGATCGGAGACTTCCTTATCAACATCTCCCAGGCAGCGGCCGGAAAGCGTGATGATGTGGATTAAAACCATAGGAATGGCAGCAGCTGTGCTTCTGGCAGTCGGCTGTGGACAGAGAAAGGCAGAGCAGTTTCAGGCTCTGCCTTTTCCTGATGTAATGCCTCCTGCAATGATGGAGAACCCTCAGGACAGGGCGGAATATATGGCTCAGAACATGTGGAACAGCCTGACGGACCCTTCGCGCACTTATCCTTGCGACAGCCTGCTGGTCAGCGGGGTCAGAAAGGCGGATGTCGAGCAGAAGTTCGCTAACTGGACTCAGATTCTGGGAATGTCATCAAGAACTGTTGCAGAGAAGTCGATGGGCAGGCTCTACGACAGGGCTCTGGCCTGCGAGAAAAAGGACACTTCTTCCAATGTCTTTGAAACCTTTGTGTCATTGGTCGAAAAATATTTCTTTGACCCGAATTCCCCTCTGCGTGACGAGGACCTGTATGGGGTGTTTGCCTCCCGCCTTGCCGCCTATGAAGGATATACGGAAGTCCAAAGGGAGAAATATGCCCGTGACGCCCGCCTGTGTGCCTTGAACAAGGTGGGAACGAAGGCAACCGACTTCCGGTTTGCAGACCGCCGAGGCAAGGTCAGGACTCTTTATGGGGTTGAGGCTCCATATACGCTCCTGTTCTTCAGCAATCCCGGTTGCGAGGCGTGCATGAACATCATCAATGTCCTGAAGGAAGATCCGCAGATTTCAGGAATGATATCTTCCGGCAGACTGAAGGTGCTCAACATATACATCGACGAGGATCTGGACTCCTGGCGTTCATATATGCCTGTATATCCCGATGAGTGGTACAACGGCTTTGATCCGGACTTCGTGATCAGGAACGAGACGCTTTATGATGTCAGGGCTATTCCTTCGCTGTATCTGCTTGACAGTGAGAAGACTGTGCTTTTGAAGGATGCTCCGGAAAATCGGCTGTTTGAATATTTGTATGGTTTATAGATGTCTCGACTTCGCTCGATATGACAACAAATGACAGAAATATGAAAAGGAGTCTTATATATATCATATCCGCCGTACTTGCAGCAGTATCCTGCATAAATGAGAAGACAGAGGGTGCAGACCTTGCAGTCGGCGATCTCATACCTGATTTTACGGTGACCATGAATGACGGCACGGAAGTCACCGGCGCCATGCTTCGTGAGACCACTTCATGCGTCATGTTCTTCCACACCTCGTGTCCTGACTGTAGAAAGACGCTGCCGGTCATGCAGAAGATATATGATGAATATGCTTCCAAAGGCGTCCGCTTTGCCCTGATAAGCAGGGAGGAGGATGCCGGAACCATAGCCGCATTCTGGAAGGAGAATGGGCTGACCATGCCGTATTCCGCCCAGAAGACACGTAAGATATACAATCTCTTCGCCCAGACCCGCGTACCGAGAATTTACGTCTGTGAAAAAGGTGGAACAATACGTTTCATTCACACCGACGACCCGGTTCCTGAATTCGAGGACCTGAACAAGGAAATGAACTTTTCTGCCTTGTATTCAAGGACGAAGATCACGGAGCGGTGGTCAAGAAAAAATAGCGACATAGTGTACTACATGTGATAATTTCCGTATATTTATGGACGGGCGATGTCATAAGGCGGAAAGATTGTCTTCTTTCTATTTCTGCACTCTGATGGTCCTTGCGGGTTGTAACAAGGAAAACGTGGCGTTGACAAAGTCGCCAAGCACCGATTACATTTCCAACAACACTTGAAAGCACATATCTTACTAAGGCAGACGCTGCAAACAATTATGCAGCAAAAACTGAAGTTGAAAACTGAGTAGGAGAAAAAGAACTCTCCATCTTTTTTCCCCCTCCTTGAAGATGTTACGGATAATGGCACCGACAGGCAGAGTTTTGACCGATTCTGCGCCTGACGGTGGCAAAAACATGGTCTTGGAAGGCGAAAACGACACCGACAGGCAGAGTTTGGGGCATTTCTCTGCCTGACGGTGCCCTGAGAAGCGCGCCAGCAAAGTGTCGCCCCCTGTTTCTATCCAAAATCGAAGAAGGCGAAGACCATATCAGGAACTGGATGAGAAACAAAAATACCATTGAATTCCTTGGTATTTGGGAGACACTGAACAACCCGGATTTTAAAGGTGTTGAATTCGACACCTTTTTGAACGAAGCAGGTTTTAACCGCTTCAATATGACTCCTCGCTTCGGTGGATAGATTCGACAACGCACTTTCATGGGCGGGACCGATTTTATTGCTGCGGGGTGGATTTCATCCGGTCGATCAGTTCTCCTGGGGTGGTGCCGTAGAGGCGGTTGGTGATCTTGCATAGTCTTTGTGTAGTATGTCACGAATGTGATGAAGAGTTCGGTGTGCCAGGCCTGGCAGATTGCTCCGTTTCTTATCTTTCCCTTTCTGACCTGGAGGACCATTCTGTCCACAATCTGCTTCATGTCTTCTTTCACCGGCAGGATGTTGTGGGTGTACATGATCCCTGAAAGGCTTGTAAAACTGAATCAGATAGCCATTCATCAGATGGAGGTTTTGGAAAACGATAGTGATAGAAAACTTCTAAAGTAATAAGCCCCTCTCCTGCTCACAAGAGATACCCGGTCGAGCCGGGGATGACGGGGCAAAGATAATAAAGCACGAGTTCCAGTTGCAAGCAGCTGGAACTCGATTTAGTCTTATTTATAGTGCAGCTGGGCGCTACGGGGCCTCCCAGATACACTCTTATTCTTTAAAAACCAAACCCGATAGCTTGACGAATCAGAGGCTACCGGGAATAAACATTGCAAATATATGCTATTTAAAAATAATAAACAAATGTTTGCAGTTATTTTACTATTTAATCAACGCATCTATTTGACTACAAGCGTTGTCAATATGGCCTAGTCCATACAAAAGTGATGCCCCATCGATATCCATCCATTTGAAAAGTTCCATAATTCTATTGTATCTATTATGAGCATAGGAGGTGTCAATGCAGACAGGATTCCCAAAACAAATAGGCTCGTGGTGAGCGATTCTGTTTCTCAGGTTATTAATGTAGTCGAGTTCGCCAAAGACATAAGTGTTATCATAGCGCTGTTGTTTTGACGATTTAGGTTTGTTCGGAAAAACTCTCAACAGTACCTGACCGGTAAGGAAGAACTGAACATTGTTATACATGTACTTCCATACGCCGAATTCCATTTCAGAAAGTAGTTTCGAGTGCGAGTATGTTCTGCTTCGCATCAAGCCATTATATGCTTGCTCAATGATCTTCCTTGTTTTTTCACTCCTCTTGTCATAATATAATGCTCCACCAGGGAGAATCAGATCTCTGAGCCAATCGTTTCCCCATCTTGCTTTCATCACAGCGTCTATTCTGTTTCTCAGAGCCACTTCAAAGCAACTTACCACGACAAACATTTCTTGCGACAGGCGAAGATTATAACGATATAATGTCATTGCCTTCGCTGTATTCCCTCCACACGCGACATTGTATTTTCTCATTCGCTCCGGAGATATGATACTTTCAAATTCTGTGTATTTCATATCTTTTCGTTTTTACAGGTTGCAAATATAATTGTTTACGATGATTTAGGCATTGTTGTCTTCGAGATATTTCAGCAGCCAGTCGGCAAGGTCGATGTGGGCTGCTCTGTGTTAACGATTAAAGTGCGTTGCACTACCCGTCCAAACCTAGTTTCACTGTCCTCCTGCTCACAACGAGATCCCCGGTCGGAGCCGTGGATGACGGAGGAGTTCTTTGACATACCGGAACGACAAAGGTTTGTAAATTATCTTAAATGCACTATATTTGTACATTATAATGTACATAAATTATACGTGCTTTATGGTTATTATCAGTTCTGCGGAATTACGCAACAATATGAAGAAGTACCTGGATATCGCCAAGAATGAAAAGGTGGTGATCCAGAGAGGTCGGAATGAGACATTTGTCCTCGTCGCACAGAATAATGCGGCGGAGGAAGATTTGAGCCGTGCAATTACAGTGGACGAAGTCCTTGCTCGTGTGCGTGAGGGGTTGAATGAGATGTTTGAGCGCAAGGAGGGCCACAATATAGCATGACAAAAGTTTTATTTCTTCCTGAAGTAGTAGATCAGTTTCTTGAGCTGGCTGAAGCCCTGTATCAGAAAGGATATTTGGGATTCAAAGAGATGGCGATTGATTATTCGGAACAATTGTTCAGAGATATTCAGACAAATTTACCTCTGAAGGTCAAGAAGGATGCTCCGTCATATTTTAAGCGATATGGTAACGATCTGTTCTATTCATCGTTTGCCAAGAACAAGCACACTACATGGTACGTGTTCTATAGCATTCATGAACAAGAAGGTCAGACTGTCTTTCTTGTCAGATATTTAGGAAATAATCATATAATTGCTCATCATCTGGTCGATGAACTGGACTGATAGAACGATTAAAGTGCGTTGCACCATCCGTTCAAACGCTTATGTGTCAGTATTTTAGAAAATGAGTGGATCGTAAGGACGTATCAGGTGAAATGAACTGCGCCTGATGGTGCCAGCCGACATCTTTCCATCGGCGCCGGGAATGACGGGTGGCCGGTCAGATCGAGGGGTGAAATTGTCAGTCGGTCCTGCGAAGTTCCTGTCAAGATCCAATATATCCGGACAGTGGCGGGAAAGTCAAATGTCTATGAAAAGATTTTTGCTGACCTTTCATCGTTGTATGAGGAAAAAGATATAACTTTGGAGTTGAAGACTGAGCAAATAATATATATATGGAACTGACAAAAGAACTGTGGGGCAAGACCTCATGCGGTAAGGAAATATTCCTTTACACCATCAAGAATTCAAAGGGAGCATATGTTCAGCTTTCCAATGTGGGAGCGGGTATAGTTTCGATAGTGGTGCCGGACAAGGACGGAGTCCTCGCTGACGTGGTGCTCGGATATCCTGACCCTATGAGTTATTTTGGAGACGGCCCTTGTGCAGGAAAGGTGCCGGGACGTTATGCAAACCGTGTTGCCCTCGGAAAGTTCACACTCGACGGTGTGGAATACACTCTTCCGATAAACAATGGCCCGAATCATCTGCATGGCGGTCCTGAAGGCTTCCAGAACAAGGTGTGGGAAAGCCGTGAGCACGAAGGCGGCGTGGAGTTCCTTTATTATTCCGAGGACGGTGAGATGGGATATCCGGGAGCATTGAAGACCGTTGCCCGTTATGAGTGGACCGAGGACTGCGAACTCCGTCTGACCCTGACTGCGGAGTCTGATGCACCGACCGTGCTCAACCTCACCAACCATGCATATTTCAACCTCAACGGTGAAGGAAACGGTGACATTCTCGGCCATATCCTCCGCATGAACGCTTCTGAATATCTTCCTACCGATGCCACTCAGATTCCTCTCGGCGAAAGCGAGCCGGTCGCCGGAACCCCTATGGACTTCGTCAACGGAAAGCCTATCGGACAGGATATAAAGGCCGACTTCGAGCCTCTCAAGATAGGAAAGGGATATGACCATTGCTGGGTTATCGACGGTGCAGAGCCGGGACAGTTGCAGTTCTGCTGCGAGCTCTCGGCTCCAGAGAGCGGTCGCGTCCTTGAGATATATACCACTCAGCCGGGAGTTCAGGTCTATACAGGAAACTGGCTCTCAGGCTGCCCTGCCGGCAAGAACGGACACGTATATGAGGACTACACAGGCGTGGCGATCGAGTGCCAGAACTACCCTGATGCCCCTAACAAGGCCGACTATCCATGCTGCGTCCTCCGCCCGGGCGAAGTCTACGAGCAGGCCATCATCTTCGCTTTCGGAGTAAACTAAGCTATCACCCTGTCTTTGATTTGTCGTCATCCCCGGCTTGATCGGGGATCTTAAATACCATTATGAAACAATACTTAGATCTGTTAAGACATATCCGTGCGAACGGCACGATGAAGAGTGACCGCACGGGCACCGGTACGCAGAGCGTGTTCGGATATCAGATGCGTTTCGATCTGAGCGAGGGATTTCCTCTGCTGACCACCAAGAAGGTTCACCTCAAATCCATAATATATGAACTACTGTGGTTCATCGCAGGTGACACCAACGTCAAGTGGCTTCAGGACCACAAGGTCACGATCTGGGACGAGTGGGCTGACGAGAACGGCGACCTCGGACCGGTGTATGGCCATCAGTGGCGCAGTTGGCCGACTCCTGACGGAGGAACCATTGACCAACTTGCTAATGTGGTGAACATGATAAAGAACAACCCTGACTCGCGCCGTATGATAGTCTCTGCATGGAATGTCGCTGAGGTGGAAAAGATGGCTCTTCCCCCATGCCATACCCTCTTCCAGTTCTATGTGGCTGACGGCAAACTCTCATGCCAGTTGTACCAGCGCAGTGCGGATGTCTTCCTCGGAGTGCCTTTCAACATCGCATCCTACGCTCTCCTGACCATGATGATTGCTCAGGTCTGCGGTCTTCAGCCCGGAGAATTCGTGCACACTACAGGTGACACCCATATCTATGTGAATCATTTCGAGCAGGTTGCGACCCAACTCTCACGTGAGCCTCGTGCACTTCCTAAGATGAAGATCAATCCGGATGTGAAGAGCATATTCGACTTCAAGTACGAGGATTTCGAATTGGTTGACTACGATCCGTATCCACGTATCCCAGCCCCGGTGGCAGTTTAGACTGGCTACGCTTTTGCCGGAAAAGTGTTCCAGATGCTCTCTTTTTTCGGGGTACCTGGAACGGTTTCTCAAGGAAAGTGTAGCCGTCCTCAAATTTATCAGGAATGGAAAAATGTATTATAGTGGCGATAGCCGACAATAATGCCATAGGAAAGGACAATGCTCTCCTGTGGCATATTTCCGAAGACCTCAAGTTCTTCAAAAGGACGACTATGGGGTGTCCGGTCATTATGGGACGCAAGACCTTCGAGTCCATCGGCCGTCCGCTCCCCAAGCGCCTGAACATCGTCGTTTCCCGCAGCGGTTTCAATGCTCCGGAAGGGGTTGAGGTGGTGGTTTCGCTGGAAGAAGCCTATGCTCTGGCTCAAAGGCGACACCTGGCTGTCATTCCGAGCCCTTCCTCTCCTGTCATGTCGAACGAAGTCGAGACATCTGCCCCCAAGGCATTCGTAATAGGCGGCGGCCAGATCTATGCTCAGGCAATGGCGATGGCGAACCGCCTGACAGTCACCCATGTGCACACCGTCATAGAGGACGCTGACACCTTCTTCCCGGCCATTGACCCGGCAGTCTGGAAGGTTGTCTCCCGCTCAGAGATGTACCACGACGAAGAATCCGGCTACGATTTTGAATTCGTCGAATATGTCCGATATTAATATATAGACATCGACCATCAGGCAGCAAATCGGTCAAAACTCTGCCTGTCGGTACCAGAAATAAGGTAAATTGATGCATTTTCGGTACCATCAGGCGCTAAATT
>CAZMNZ010000019.1:0-8712 GCA_964567765.1 uncultured Muribaculaceae bacterium | reverse complement strand
AGTGTAATCATGTATATCGTTACCAAAAGTAATGTAGTGAGTGTATGAGAGAAAATTTTGGTTCTCGTTTCGGTGCCCTGGTGGCAATGGCAGGCTCTGCAGTGGGCCTCGGTAATCTGTGGAGGTTCCCATATCTTGTAGGTGAGAACGGAGGCGCAGCCTTCATAATCGTATATATCCTTCTGAGTTTCCTCATCTGCCTTCCGATCTTCGTTTCGGAGTTCGTAATCGGCAGAAGAAGTCAGGAAAATGCCTATGCCGCCTTCCGCGACCTTTCCGGAGGAAGCGAATGGAGATGGATAGGACTGTTTACGGTGATAGTGCCGCTGATCGTGCTTTCCTACTACAGCGTGATCGGAGGCTGGTCTGTGGAGTACCTGTTCAAGTCCCTCACCTTCTCCTTCAGCGAGGCTTCACGCAGCACGATGAACACGATGTTCACAGACTTCGTGTCTTCCACATGGGCCCCTCTGGCGACCCACACAGTCTTCCTGCTCTTTACGACCGTGATTGTCATGGTCGGAATCAAGGACGGCATCGAGAAATTCAGCAAGGTGATGATGCCGCTTCTGTTCATTATCGTGGTGGCCATCGCCATATATTCCCTCATGCTTCCGGGAGCAAAGGCCGGAATCGACTATCTGTTCCGCCCGGATTTCTCAAAGATAGATGCAAAGGCCTGTGCCTCGGCTCTCGGACAGGCGTTCTTCTCCCTGTCGCTTGGCTTCGGAACCATAATGACATATGCCTCGTATGTGTCCAAGAGTGACAATATCATGACTCAGAGTGCTGCCACGGCCATTTCCGACCTCATGTTCGCCCTCATTGCCGGAGTTGCGATCATGCCGGCTGTCTTTGCTTTCGGAATCGACCCTCAGGCCGGTCCGGGACTCGTCTTCGAGACCCTGCCATATATCTTCGGCCAGATGCCGGCCGGCGGAGTGATTGCCATCCTCTTCTTCGTCGCTCTCCTGGTGGCAGCCCTCACCTCGTCCATTTCCATGCTGGAGGTGGCTGTGGCCTATCTTGTCGAGGAGAAGAAGTTCTCCCGCGTGTGGGCGTGCATAACCCTGTTCGTCATCTGCTGGGTGGTGGGAGCACTCTGCTCACTGTCGTTCGGACCGCTTTCCCACATCCGGATCAACGGAGGCAACCTCTTCGACTTCTTCGACAGCCTTTCATCCAACGTGCTCATGACCCTAGGCAGCCTGTTCACAGTGCTCTTTGTGGGCTGGAGGCTCAAGAAGACCGACATCTACGACGAGTTTACCAACGGCGGAACCCTCTCGACCAACGCGAAGATATTCGGCGTACTCTGGTTCCTGATCCGCTACATCTGCCCACTGGCCATCATCTCCATCTTCCTTGTCGGAATCTTCGGATAGTCTCAGAACAACAGAAAAATTAAGTGTGCTATCTGGAGAAATGGCGGATTATCCGGATGAAATGCAATATAGAGTTGACTTGTCCGGAAAAACTGGCATATTTCCGGATGATAATTGGAAATTCAGATAGTATGCGACTTCTTATTTTTGCGGGTGCTACATGAAAATGTTGAAATCGTGTAGCACCCGCATGAATTTTCTGGTTTAAACCCCATTTTGATGGCAGGTGGTACATGAATTCCACTGTTTCATGTATCACCTGGTAACAAATAGTGAGGTGCACCTGGATTTTAGATAGCGGGCTGTTGTGCCCGTGATTCGTAGCGTGCTGTATATCAAAGTTTTAAGTGGTTTTGCTCGCATGGCGAAGACGTCGAGCAAAACCACTTAAATCGCTGTTGGTCAGTTGATTATGCCTCACGGCGATAAGCAACCAGGGCTACCGAACCGATAAGCAGAAGTATCAGGATGATGGAGGAAGCGGTGGATATATTCTTTCCGAGGCTATATGAATCCGGCTCGAAACGCATTATCAGTTCGCCTTCTCCCTCCGGGATGATTGCTCCTCTGAGCATCCAGTCTGCGCGGAAAATGTCGATCTCGCGTGCCTGGGCAGTCGGCTGATAGTGTCCGTTTCTGACCTCTCCATATGCTCCGGCAGGCTCGATCCATGCTTTCCAGCCCTTTGGATAATATATTTCGCTGAAGATTGCGGCGCGCTCAGCGGTGGTCTTGAAACTGTAGCGGAGTTCCTTTGGTGTGTAGTTTGTGAGCGTGATCCGGTCGGCTGGCTGGTCGGCAGATGTCTCGACTTCGCTCGACATGACAGAAGAGGCGCCAGACATGACAGAAGAGGCGCTCGACATGACAGCCGGAGAGTGCGGCATATCTGCAGAAGAGCCAGGCATGGCACCAGACCTCACCGCCTCCTGAGCCCATTTGAAATCATCGCCGATCACAGCAGTCGTATGCAGATCGGTCTTACCCAGAAGGGCGATCTCGTCATCCGGAGTGGCCGCCACCGCCACGGAATCCACAAACCAGCAGTTTCCGAAGGCAAAAGCATTTTCCACAGGCGGATATTCCCCTCCAAGTATGATATACTTGCCGTTTAACATTGATGTTATCGGCAGATATGGCAGATTCTCCGAAACCTCGCTCACAGTCTCCGACTCACCTATAACCTTATGCACCGAACGGATCTCAGAAGTAAGATATTTGTCTATAAGATCCTGATAGCGTTGGAGTTTAACAGGACTGTAACCTCCGATTGTCTTGTGGTGGAAACTAGGAATCGAACTATTGAAGGTATTTACGCTCAGGTCCAGCACCCTATAGTCAAGTGCTGTGTCTTCCAGAATGATCTTGTCCACCGGACGAGGATTGTATTGCGCGCTGAAATCCTTTGGTGTCACAAAGTGATCCTTGTTGAGGTATCTCTTGCCGACTGTGAACAGGTCAAGCACCACAAGCAGCACCATGGTGGCGGACAGGATGGACATCCTGCCCTTTCTGACAAATGATCCCTCTTTTCCTATGGCATCCACCTTAGGAGTGCGGAAAGCCCAGAGAATCAAAGCAAAGACAACTGTGATAAGAACAAGTGAACGAAGGGCGTCCTTTACCATAAGTGTCTGTCTGTCAGCAGCAAGGGCATCCACGAGAATGTCCGGTTGACCGGCATCGGATGCTCCGGAGAACGATCCTGCAATTCCTGGAATAAGCACGCAAAGGAGGCAGAATCCTGCTGTTATGGCATATGCTATATATCCGGCCTTCATGAACTCCTTCTTCTCATATCTCTCCTTCACGACCTTGTCCAGAACATAGAAGCCCAGAAGAGGAACGGTCACCTGAAGCACAATCAGGGCCATTGAGACGGTTCTGAACTTGTTATAGAAAGGTGCGTAATCGAACCAGAGTCTGGTGAACCACATGAAATGGTTTCCCCATGAGAGCAGGATTGCGATCAGTGAGGCGATCACAATCCACCATTTCTCCCTTCCCTTGATAAGGCAGAGGCCCAGCACGAAAAGGAATATGGAAATGGCGCCCATATACATCGGCCCTGCGGTGAATGGTTGAGGTCCCCAGTATAAAGGCATATGCTTCAAAGTCTCCTTGAGACGTGGCTGGCCGGCTCTTTTGAGAAGTTTTCCGGTCTCGGAGTCTGTGTCGAGCGCTCCGGATGACGAACCTCCGTTGAAGTTGGGAATCAGGAGGTTAGGCATCTCCTCAATTCCGTATGACCAGGCTGTGGCATATGCAAGGTCGAGGCCTTTGGAGTTATGCGTGTCGCTGTCGGACGACAGTTCGGAACCGCCTCGCATGGTATATGGAGTATATTCATATGTCGGAATCAACTTGTTCGCATTGGTCGCGATACCGGTCACTCCGATCATCAGCAGCAGTCCCGATGCGGCGAAGAACCTTCCGAACTTGGCTTTCCTGTCCTTGTCCATGCACAGGCTCACAAACAGTGCGATAACATATACGAATATGACGATTGCCAGGTAATATGTGATCTGGACGTGGTTGGCCTTGATCTGCATGCTGAGCGCAAGGGCGAAAAGGACCGCTCCCAGAACGGTCTTGGGCAGCCAGTTTTTCCAGTTGCCGGTCTTCTTGTCGCCGTCCCGCGTTTCCTTGCTGTTGCTCTGCTCGGTTTCTTTTGCCGGATTGAGGACTCTCAATGCCGATCTGTAAGTGAATATAAGCGCTGCCAGCACCCAAGGGAAATATGCGATCGCCTGCATCTTGGTGTTGTGTCCCACCTGGATGATCTGCATGTTGTATGAGCAGAACGCCACCGCTATCGCTCCGGCAACGGCCAGGATGCCGTTTATCCCCATTGACAGCATAAGCAGGAATGCTCCCAGCAGGGTTATGAACAGATAAGTCGCAGGGCGTCGTCCCAGAAGCAGGAACTTATATATCTTCTGAGTCCAGTCCCCCTCGAAATCGTCAATCGTGGCCGTCGTAGGCATTCCTCCGAACATTGAGTTTGTCCATGCCGTCGGATCCTCCGGGTGCGCCGCATTATATGTCATGGCCTCATTGGCCATTCCTTTCCACGATGCGATGTCGCTCTGGTTCACGATCTTGCCTCCAAGCACCTGTGGCACGAATCCGTACGACAGCACGAGGAAGAACAGGACTATGCCTGCATATATACCTATCTTCTTCAACAATTCCTTATTCATGTTCCTTTTATGTTTGTTGGCACCACTGTGGCGTAAAACGCTTGATTTATGATACAGAGGTACCGTTATTATCATATTTTTGACCATTTGAGCCACCACTGTGTCATGAAAACCCGAAAACAAGTAGCAGTGGTCAAGGGATAAATGGCTCAGCCCTTCAAACCGGTCAGCCTGTCGAACAGTTCCGCCATCCTGTGCGTCAGATTCCGTCTGGTGAACTGTGATATGTCGGTGTCGTCAACAGTAAGTTCCCCCTTGAGGTGGTTTTTCCAGCAAAGGTCTATGAACCTTGTGATGGAAGCCTCGTCCTCCCAGTTCAGGACAACCCCCGTCCTGGTCGTGTTGAGGATCATCGACATGGCTCCGTCCGGCTGACCTATGCCGAGCACTGGTCTCCACGAAGAGAGGTACTCGAAGAGTTTTCCGGGAAGCACTGCCTTAGATTCAGGCTCCTTCCTGAGGGGCAGTATCAGAAGTGAGGCCTGTCTCTGCTCCCGGATGGCCACGGCATGCGGCTGATATCCCATATCCGTCAGATGGGCGTCCAGCCCCTCAGCCCTTACAGCCTCCAGAATCGCATCGTCCGTTTTTCCTATTAACCTGATCCTGAGGTGCTTCCGGAACCCTTCGTCCTTGGAGCATTTGGCCGCCAGCACCTTCCAAAGCGTGGTCGGGTTGCCGTCTGCTGCGAAAAGTCCCGTATGTGTAATCACGAAATCCTTGTCAGGCCCTCCGACTGCCAGACGGCTTTTCTGATCCGGAGCGGCGTCGGGACCAGGATGAGATACCCCGCTCTGATCCGGCTCCCCCTGCTCGAAATCGCACTCGTCAAACCCGTTGGTGATCAGTTCCACCGGGGTCTGGGTCATGTTCTGGAACTCCTGCTGCACAAGCGGCGAGACAGCGACGACAACCGACGCCTCATCCAGAACCCTCTTCTCCATCCTCTTGTGCCAGCGTTCTGTGGCCTTGGTCATGGACAAGTGCTTGAAATAGAATATCTTGGTCCACGGGTCACGGAAATCGGCAATCCACGGAAGTCCGGTCTCGCGGGCGAGTTTCATACCGATGATGTGCATTGACTGAGGCGGTCCGGTGCTCACGATCAGGTCCACTGGATGCTCCTTGAGATATTTCTTCAGGAATTTCACCGACGGCCTGATCCACAGGCAGCGCGAGTCCGGGCGGAAGATGTTGCCCCGCACCCACATCGCAGCCTTCTGAGCGAAGGTCTTGTTCTGCGCATTGACGGGATTCACCTCCACCGCCTCCTTGCTGTGTCCGGACTTCTTCAGGAACTTCTTGTAGAGTTCGTAAGGCTCTGTGATATGGGTCTTCAGCACTTCAGCCTCGGCCGGCACTTCAGCCGCGAGCGACTCGTCCACGGCCAGTTGTTCCGGATTTTCGGGAGTATATATCACCGGCTGCCACCCCTCTGAAGGCAGATATTTGGCGAACTTCACCCATCTCTGCACCCCGGAGCCTCCTGTCGGCGGCCAGTAATACGATATGATCAGCACTCTTTTCATAACCCACAAAGATAGGTAAATTTCCTTATATATGAGCGGTGGCACGCATATGGCTGACTGTCAGCGCTTTGTGAACACTGCGTGCCGCCAAAGGGGAGCACGCAATATGTGTAACGTGCTGGATGTCAGTGGAATGCGTGTCGCGGGGTTGCGGAGGGAGGGTGAGGGGTGGTGATTATAGGAAATTTTGTTAAATTTGCCTGATTTAACAAAGACGATCTATGGCAGAGAAGAAACCGACTGAGACACCTATGATGAAGCAGTTCTTCGCCGTGAAGGCGGAGCACCCTGAGGCTGTGCTTCTGTTCAGGTGCGGTGATTTTTATGAGACATACGGAGATGACGCGCTGACGGCCAGCAAGGTGCTGGGAATAGTCCTGACAAAGCGTTCCAGCGCAACACCGGGAGCCATTCCGATGGCAGGTTTCCCGTACCATTCACTTGAGACCTATCTGCCGAGACTGGTGCGTGCGGGATATAAGGTTGCAGTATGCGACCAGTTGGAGGACCCGAAACTGACCAAGAAGATCGTCAAGAGAGGAATAACCGAACTCGTGACCCCCGGCGTGGCCTTCAACGACCAGTTGCTGGAGCAGAAGGAGCATAACTATATCGCCGGACTCACATACTATAAGGACAAATGCGGAGTCGCCTTCCTGGACGTCTCCACGGGAACATTCCAGGTTGCGGAAGGCTCCCTGGACTATATAGGCACCCTTCTGGCTTCATTCGCTCCGAAGGAACTTCTCGTGGCCCGCGGATATGAAAAAGGCACCAGGGAGCGCTACGGCGACCAGCACTATATCTCGACTCTCGAAGAGTGGGCCTTCGTCTATGAGAGTTCGGTGGAGAGACTCAAGAGACAACTCAGAGTGGATTCCCTGAAGGGTTTTGCCATTGACAGTTTCCCTCTCGGAGTGACTTCTGCCGGAGCCCTGCTCATCTATCTTGAACAGACCCAGCACACCGACCTGAAGAACATCTGCTCGATATCCCGTATAGATGAGAACTCGTTCGTGTGGATGGACAGGTTCACATTCCGTAATCTGGAAATATTCGCTTCCACTGCAGGAAAGGAGGGGACCTCGCTCGTAGAGGTCATGGACAAGTGTTCGTCGCCTATGGGAGCCCGTCTTCTGAGGACATGGCTGGCAATGCCGGTGATGGATCTTCAGGAACTGGAAGACAGATATGCGGTGGTTCAGCATTTTATTGATAATCAGGATGATCTGAGGCGCCTGCAGACCATGGTCGGTGATATAGGTGACCTTGAAAGAATCATTTCACGTGCGGCTGCCGGAAAGATCATGCCGCGCGAGGTGATGCAGCTCAAGAGGGGCCTGAGCCAGACCGCTCCTATCATGAAACTGTGCCAGGGCAGGGGTGTCGAGGCTCTGGATGAACTCATCGGAAAGATGGGTGACTGTGCGGAACTTCTTGAATATCTGGGAAAGACCATGCATCCGGAGACTGCCTCCCAGCTCGGCAAGGGCGACGTGATTGCGTCCGGAGTGAACGAAGAACTGGATGAACTCCGCAAGATTGCACGCCACGGAAAGGACTATCTTCTCGATGTGCAGCAGCGCGAGATCGAGCGCACCGGCATCTCATCCCTGAAGATAGGATTCAACAACGTCTTCGGATACTATCTCGAAGTCCGCAACACATACAAGGACGCTGTTCCGGAAGAATGGATCAGAAAGCAGACTCTGGTCAATGCGGAAAGATATATAACAGAGGAACTCAAGGAATATGAGCAGAAGATCCTCGGTGCGGAAGAAAGGATATATGCCCTTGAGGCTCAGATATATGCGGAACTCGTGGCAAGGATTCAGGCAAATATAGCCATGGTTCAGAAGAACTGCCGCATCCTGGCTCGTCTTGACGTGCTTTCGGGCTTTGCAGACCTGGCCGTTTCCAACAATTACTGCCGTCCGAAGATGAACGACAGCAAGGTGATAGACATCAGGCAGGGCCGTCACCCGGTGATTGAGACCATGATGCAGGCCGGCGAGGAATTCGTTCCGAACGACATATATCTTGACAATGAGAAGCAGCAGGTCATCATCCTGACGGGTCCGAACATGGCCGGTAAGTCGGCTCTCCTGAGGCAGACGGCTCTCATAGTCCTCATGGCTCAGGTGGGAAGTTTCGTGCCGGCGACGGAGGCCACTCTGGGCTTCTGCGACAAGATATTCACCCGTGTGGGTGCGTCAGACAACATTTCCCGCGGAGAATCCACGTTCATGGTGGAGATGCTCGAGACTTCGATGATCCTTCACAACCTCTCGTCCCGCTCGCTGGTGCTGCTTGACGAGATAGGCCGCGGAACTTCAACATATGACGGAATGTCGATAGCCCGTGCCATCGTGGAATATATCCATGAATATGGCGACGGAGCAAAGACGCTTTTCGCTACCCACTACCACGAACTAAACGATCTGGAGAATATATATGACCGCGTGAAGAACTTCCATATCGCGGTGAAGGAGGTCGGCAAGAACGTGATTTTCCTGCGCAAGCTGATGGAAGGCGGCGTGGCTCACAGTTTCGGTCTCCATGTGGCGAGGATGGCCGGCCTGCCTAAGCAGGTGC
>CAZMNZ010000018.1:0-22875 GCA_964567765.1 uncultured Muribaculaceae bacterium | reverse complement strand
CCTGACTTGGTGCTACCAAGCAGAACCACATTACGGATGTTTTTGGTTGAATAAGTCTTCATTAGTTCTGTTGTTATTGTGTTTGTAATTATGTTCTGTCAGCGTCTTGGAAGACACATCCTCGCAAATCTAATAAAACAATGTCACAATATCAATAAAACGGCATAGGTTTTTACATGGTAATATGAGGTTTTCTGCTCCTGAGGCTTATGAGAAGATCATCTCCGGACATCCCGACGCATTCATAGACCATATTATCCAGATGCCTTCCTCCCGTCTTGAAGGAGGAGCATATGTTATAAAAGTCGCCTATCCTCTTCCTGCGGGGTTTTTCTTCCACCAGCCGGGAGCAGATCCTGTCAAAATCCGCAGCGCTGCCTCTGGACCTGCGGATCTTCGAGAGCGCATGACGCATGTAATCATATAGACCGAACATAGCATATATTTTTAGTTCCGGCAAATCTGAGCTACATCCTCGGAAAATCCAAAGAATTGCGGCAAAATCATCGGGATTTTCGTCACATTTTTCTTTTTTTTAATAAAATTTCTCTTTTTTAATAAGTTTTGCTTGTGTTTCATCGGATTTTCTTGTTTAACGCGCTTTCGTGCTTGCTCTATTTTTGCTCCTGACGATCATTAACTTCAGGCAGATGGACAACACTTCCATAAAGAACAATATCAGAAATCTCCGTAAAGCCCGCAAGATCACTCAGGAGGAAATTGCACACAGGCTGGGAATATCAGTAACAGCATACCGTGATTTCGAAAAAGGCGGGACATCCATCGTGAACGGCAACGTCATGAAACTGGCCAATCTTCTAGAGACCTCGACTGAGGAACTCGTGCTCGGCTACCGCCCGTCCCAGATTGAGGGTGAGGTGCTGGAGGACGTCCACAAGGAATATGGAAGCCGGATCACCACGCTGGACAAGAGGATTTCCGATCTGGAAAAACTCGTGGAATCTCTTCAGGAGACCATAGCAAGCAAGAACGAAATCATCAAAATGCTGAAGAAAAGACTTGGCGAGGTTGAATAGATTGTGTATTTTTGCAGAATGCGCAATGAACCGCACCTTTTGAATTATCTTCATGAAGACCTCATGGAGGCAGGATGCGACGAAGCCGGAAGAGGCCCTTTGGCCGGACCCGTTTTCGCCGCTGCTGTCATTCTGCCCAAGGACTTCCACCATCCGCTTCTGAACGACTCGAAGAAGATGACCGAAAAGGCCAGGGAACTCCTGCGCCCGATCATCGAGAAGGAGGCTGTCGCATGGGCTGTCGAGAAGGTCAGTGCGGAGGAAATCGACACCATCAACATCCTCAACGCATCCATCACCGGCATGCAGAGGGCTGTCAGAAGGCTGGCTGTGAAGCCGGACTTCCTGCTTATCGACGGCAACAGGTTCAAGCCGTTCGACGGATATGCATATCAGTGCGTGGTGAAGGGGGATGCCAAGTTCGCGTCCATCGCGGCCGCTTCCGTGCTGGCGAAGACCTACAGGGACGAATATATGAGGAGGCTGGCGCAGGAATATCCGCAGTACGGATGGGAAAGGAATATGGGATATCCGACAAAGGAGCATGTGGATGCGATCATTGCGCATGGATACACGCCGCACCACCGGAAGAGTTTCCATCTTAAACAACTGGAGCCGACTTTGTTTTGAACCCGATATTACAGACATCGACCATCAGGCGATAAATCGGCCTAAACTCTGCCTGTCGGTTCCAGAAATAAGGTAAATTGATGCATTTTCAGTACCATCAGGCGCTAAATAGGTCAAAACTCTGCCTGTCGGTGTAACGATAAAGCGTTGTTTGATAATATAAAAAATATAGACATATATATGAAGAAGTTAATAAGCATCATCACTGCCGCGACGGTTTTTGCAGGCAGTGCAATTGCAGACGAAGGAATGTGGCTGCTGCCGCTTCTGGAGAAGATGAACGGCAAGGCCATGCAGGAACTTGGCTGCGAACTCACCCCGAAGCAGATATATGACATCAACAACACATCTCTGAAGGACGCCATAGTCCAGTTCGGAAACGGATGTACGGGAGAGATCATCTCATCAAACGGCCTGCTCGTGACCAACCACCACTGCGGATACGGCAACATCCAGAAACTCAGCACAGTGGAGCACGACTACCTCAAGGACGGATTCTGGGCCATGAACAACAGCGAGGAACTTCCATGCGAAGGACTGACCGTCAAGTTCCTGGAGTCCATGAAGGATGTGACCTCCATCATTGAGAAGGCCAGGAAGAAAGGCGGAGACGAAGCGGCTCAGAAGAAAGAGAAGGACCTTGTGAAAGAGGCAGAGAAAGCGAATCCGCACTGCACTGCAATGGTGAAGTCATTCTACGACAGCAACGTTTATTACCTGATAATATATAAGGTATATCGCGACATCCGCTTTGTCGGAGCACCACCTTCATCGATAGGAAAGTTCGGTGCAGACACAGACAACTGGATGTGGCCTCGTCATACGGGGGACTTTTCGATGTTCCGCGTCTATAGCGCTCCGGACGGCACTCCTGCCGACTATTCTCCGGAAAATGTTCCTCTTCAGGCAAAGAATCACCTGAAGATTTCGCTCAAGGGAGTCCAGGATGGTGACTACACCATGATCATGGGATATCCTGGCCGCACGACACGTTTCCAGACCTCACCGGAACTCAAGTTCCAGATCGAGCAGAACGATGTGCGCATCGCTGCCCGCACAGTGCGTCAGAACGTGCTGCTGGAGGACATGCTGGCAGACCCGAAGGTGAAAATCCAGTATGCAAGCAAGTATTCCGGCTCGTCAAACGGCTGGAAGAAGTGGCAGGGAATGAAGCTGGCCTTCGACAAGCTGGACATAATCGGACGCGCAGAACAGGAAGAGGCGGAGTTCCAGAAATGGGTGGACGCAAACAAGAAACGCACTGAGAAATATGGAAATGCCCTGAAAGCGCTCAAGGAAGGCGTCGAGGCAGGACGCGAGCCGGGACTGGCATTCACGACCGCTTTCGAATCCATATACAGAATCGAACTGACAAACTTCGCTCTCACCATGAACAGGCTGTTCAAGCACGGTGTGGAGAAGGGGAAAGACACTCTGACTGCACTCAGCGACGCATATAAGAGGATTGAAGCGCTCTATCCGGACTATTCGTTCAGCACTGACCGCAAGGTGGCAAAGGCCATGATGAAGTTCTATCGTGAAAATGCCGCCCCTGAGAATTATCTGAAGGGACTTCCGGAAGATTTCGCAACCATGGATATCGATGCCTTCGTGGATTGCCTGTTCGACCATAGCGTGTTCTCTTCTGCTGAAAGCCTGAAGGCAGCAATGGACGAGATGGGTGCAGGAGTGCTTGAAGACCCTGCCGTGAAGGTGGGAATGTCCATCTTTGACGAGTGCATGAAACTTCAGGACATGAACGCAAAGGCAGTCGGAACCGCATATGAGCAGGCTCGCAGCAACTATACCGCCGGACTCCTTGAGTGGAAGAAGGGCCAGCCTTCATATCCGGATGCAAACTTCACCATGCGACTAACCTACGGAACCGTGAAGGGATATTCTCCTAAGGACGCAGTCGTCTATAAGCACTACACCACTTTGGACGGAGTGATGGAAAAGGAAGACCCGGAGCAGTGGGAGTTCGTGGTGCCGGCAAAACTGAAGGAGCTGTGGAAAAACAAGGATTTCGGACAGTATGCCATGGCTGACGGCAGGATGCCTGTGGCGTTCCTGAGCAACAACGATATCACGGGAGGAAATTCCGGCAGTCCTATCATGAATTCGCGCGGAGAACTCATCGGACTGGCGTTCGACGGCAACTGGGAATCCATGAGCAGCGACGTGATGTTCGAGCCTGAGCTCCAGAGATGTATAAACGTGGATATCAGATATGTCCTCTTCATCGTCGATAAGTTCGGCGGTGCAAGGTGGCTGGTTGATGAAATGGATATTGTTGAATAATTTTGATAGGTTTTGGGTAGAGTAGGTTTGAAAACCATGGCCGCCCGTGGCCTTGTGAACGGGAGGGGCCCGCTCCGAAGGAGTGGGAGGGATTTAGTTTTCAAACCTACTCTACCCAAAACACCAGATGAAGATATATGAAGATAGACGAAATCAAGCAATGGCTCCGGGAAGTGGAGCACCCGGCGAAAGGCGACAAGAACATCGCTGAGCTGGGAATGATTGAAAACATAGAGATTGTCGACGGCAAAGTGGCCGTCACCCTCGCTTTCGAAAAGCACCGCGATCCTCTGGCGGAATACCTTATCGGCAGTACCAAAGCCACCATCATCCGCCACGCCGGTCCCGGCACACAGGTCGAAGTGAAGACCATCATCAGAAACGAAGCACCGAAAAAGAAGCCGGGCCTCGACCTCGGACTTGAAGAACTCACAAACGTGAAGCACGTCATCGGCATCGCCTCCGGCAAGGGAGGCGTCGGCAAGTCGACCGTTTCGGTCAATCTGGCGACAGCCCTCGCCCGCCTTGGCTACAAGGTGGGCCTTGCCGATGCCGACGTATACGGCCCTTCCGTACCAAAGATGACATCGACAGAAGGCGAAATGCCTGACGCATTCCAGGACGGAGACAAGGAGGTCATCATGCCGCTCGAGAAATACGGTGTGAAATGGATGTCCATAGGATATTTTGCAAAACCTGAACAGGCCCTGATATGGAGAGGGCCGATGGCATGCAACGCATTGAAACAGATGATATTGCAGGTAAGATGGGGAAACCTGGACTTCCTTCTCATCGACATGCCTCCGGGAACGGGAGACATCCATATAAGCCTGGTGCACGACATTCCGCTTGAGGGAGCAGTGATCGTCAGCACACCTCAGGATGTGGCTCTGGCAGACGTGGAGAAGGGTGTGAACATGTTCCGCAACGAGAGCGTGAACAAACCTATCTTCGGACTTGTCGAAAACATGGCATGGTTCACTCCGGCTGAACATCCTGATGAGAAATACTACATCTTTGGCCGCGACGGAGGCATCCGCATGGCAGAGAAATACGGCATCCCGCTTCTCGGACAGATTCCGATCGTCCAGAGCATCCGCGAAGGCGGCGACGCCGGCGAACCTGCAGCCCTGAGTTCCCGCCCGGACGGTCTGGCCTTCATAGCTCTCGCTGAAAAGCTTGCAGCGATAGTGTAACGAACAGACCCAGACTTTGATGATACCGGGCGCATACTTCTACCAATTTCAGGAGAAAAGTACTCACCCGGCTATTTGAGCAAGATAAATGTTAAAATTCAACCCATCCTCATCCTGAGTCGCCGGATAATTACTGCAACTCTATTGAATTCAGCAGATTGAGCTTTCCATCATCAATCAGCTTCAGAATCAACTCTCCAAACAGAGTATTCTGCCATGCAAACCACGGGCGGGTGAAATCATCAGGGTCATTGACATTGAAAGACTCGTGCATGAAGCCCGTCCCGGCATCGGTTCTCATCAGCATCTCGACACATTCCTTTATTTCAGCGTCATCCTGTGAGGTGAATGCCCTCATCATGATGCTCATAGGCCATGCCATATCATATCCGATATGCGGACCACCGATACCCTCACCCTTAGAACCTCTGAAGAAATATGGATTGTCTTCACTCCAGACAAATCTTCTGGTGTTCTGATAAATCTTGTCATTCAAAGGCACATCCCCCAAATAAGCCATAGCAAGGAGACTTGGTACATTGGCATCATCCATCAGGAACCGGTTGCCGAAGCCGTCCACCTCATAGGCATATATCTTTCCGTACTTCGGGTGCTTTACGACGGCATGCTTCTTCAGAGCTTTCTCCACCTCGTCCGCAAGCTCAAGACATTCAGACGCTGTCGAAAGGTCATTGTTGACCTTTGTCAGAATCTCTGCGGCCTTCCTCAATGAAGCGACTGCAAAGAAATTGGAAGGAACAAGAAAATCGAATGTCGTGGCATCATCTGAAGGACGGAAAGAAGACACGATGAGTCCTACCGGATTCACAGGGTTTCCCAATCCGTTACAACACTTGGTATCCAACTGGCGGTCCGTCTTCCTGAGGAACCTGTATGAGCCGAGACCCTCTTTCCTCTGCTGTTCCTTCAGTGTATTGAGGATGTTCCTGACAGCCTCCTGCCACACCGGGCCGAAAACCGACTCATCGCCTGTCACCTGCCAATAGTGATATGCCAGTCTGATAGGATAGCAATGCGAATCTATCTCCCACTTGCGCTCATGCAACTCAAGCTTCATATCAGTCATATCGCTCTGCCACTCACCGCCGGTAGGCCCGTCATTGAAGGCATTGGCATAAGGGTCGATATTTATGAGCTTGAACTGACGGTTGATCACTCCTGCCAGCATATTGCGCAGATGTTCATCCTCTGCTGCCAGCTGGACATACGGCCACACCTGTGCTCCCGAATCCCTGAGCCACATGGCATGGATGTCACCGGTATAGACGAAAGTGTCATATAATCCGTCGGAATCCTCCCCCTTGAAGTGCACAGTCGTATCCAAGGTATTCGGGAAACAGTTCCTGAACATCCAGACCAGTCTTTGATTGGTGAGCAGACCGGCCACCTCATCTATCTTGGCCTCCACAGCCTCTGACTTGAAAAGTCTGTTCTCCTCTGATGGCCTGCCGGATGTGTATTCCTGTCCTGAGGCAATAATCGCCAGACTGAAAGCAAGGGACAAAGCCACCAATTTCTTCATGCTGTCAAAAGTTTTCATATTCGGTTTCACTTATCTTTCGTTTGAAAATGAGTACGGTCTGTCATCTATGGTAGTTGAACGGTTCTTGGAAGGAATATCCGACATAGTATATTGTATGTCAGCTCCTTTCATCAAGAGTTCATGTTCAAGATAGGTCTTGGTGTATTTTTTACCATTCACTTTCATATCTGCAACATAGAACTTATCCCTTCCGTTATCGGGAGCATTGATGCTCAGAGTCTTGCCACCAGGCAACGACACTTCGACTTTCCTGAAGAGCGGAGTTCCCAGCACATACTGGTTCGTCGCAGGGCATACCGGATAGAATCCCAATGCCGAGAAAACATACCACGCAGAAGTCTGTCCATTGTCTTCATCACCGCAATATCCGTCAGGATTGCAGGTGTAGAACTTGTCCATCACCTCACGGATACGCTGCTGAGCCTTCCACGGCTGACCGCTCCAGTTATATAGATACAGCATATGCTGGATAGGCTGGTTTCCATGAGCGTAGTTTCCCATGTTCATGATCTGCATCTCACGAATCTCATGAATGGTAAAGCCATAGTAGCTGTCATCAAAATGAGGCGGGATATCGAACACATTGTCAAGATTTGCGTTAAAGGCATCGTCCCCTCCCATCAGTGCAATAAGCCCGGCCGGGTCGTGGAATACAGACCATGTATAGTGAAGCGCATTGCCTTCTGTGAAGTCCCCGCCCCACTTCAAAGGACTGAAATTGTCCGGGAAGGCGCCATCAGCCTTTCGTCCGCTCATAAGAGAGACTTCCTGACGATAGAGATTCCGATAGTTCAAAGCTCTTTCCTTATAAACACCTGTCTCCTCATCTGTCTTGCCAAGAGCTTTGCCGAGCGTGTATATGCACCAGTCATTGTATGAATATTCGAGAGTGCGGGCTGCGCTTTCATTTATTCCCACATCGCATGGAACATATCCGAGTCTGTTGTACCATTCCCAGCCGAGACGCCCTGTGGACGGAACATGAGGATGAACCGCATCGGCCCCATGCTTTACAGCCTCCCAAAGGGTCTCGACATCATATCCCCGAATACCCTTTATATGAGCATCAGCCACAACGGAAGCCGAATTATTTCCCACCATACAGCCGCGATGTCCCGGGCTCGCCCATTCCGGAAGGAATCCGCTCTCTTTATACGCATTCACCAATCCTTCCTGCATCTTCTCATTCATTTCCGGATACACGAGGTTAAGAAGCGGGAAAAGGCAACGGAACGTGTCCCAGAAACCTGTGTCGGTGAAGAAATATCCCGGGCATACCTCTCCGGTGTGCGGGCTGTAGTGCACAAGTTCACCATCCGCAGTCGTTTCAGTCAGGGAACGGGGAAAGAGAACTGAACGGTAAAGACAAGAATAGAATGTTCTGATATTGTCGATATTGTCATCCTCCACCTTTATTCTCCCGAGAACTTCGTTCCAGCGGGCACGGCCCTCTGCAGTCAGGCGGTCAAAGTCCCCGTCACCAAGTTCCTCCATATTGACAGCAGCCTGCTCCAGACTTATGAACGAGGAAGCGACCTTCAGATTCACAGAGCGGTCTGCAGAGAGCTTGAACCCTACAACTGCTCCGGAATGGGATGATTCAGATTCTTTTTTCGCAGATTCGTTTACGCCATCAGACACTGTCCTGATATAATCGAATGGAGTGTCAGACTCTATTACAAACCAGTTTCTGAAATTTGAAGGCACTCCACCGGAATTCTTCGTCGTATAACCGACAATCCTGTTTTCTTCAGGTATTACCTTGACATAGGAACCATTGTCGAAAGCGTCCACAACAAGGTATGATGACTCGTTTTCCGGATATTTTATGCGGAATGCTGCCGCCTTTTCTGTAGGGGTCAGTTCCACATAGACATCATGGTCGGCAAGATACACCCCATAATAATATGGTCTTGCGTCTTCAGCCTTATGAGAGAACCAGCTTGCCCTTTCATCCTGATTGAACATAGGCTCGCCTGTGACGGGCATCACAGCAAACTGACCGTAGTCATTGATCCACGGGGAAGGCTGATGGGTCTGCTTGAATCCACGGATCTTGTCTGCCGTATAACAATATGTCCACCCGTCACCCATCGTACCGGTCTGCGGTGTCCAGAAGTTCATTCCCCATGGCCGCGCAATCGCAGGATAGGTGTTGCCTGTGGAAAGTGAATGCTTGGACATTGTGCCGACAAGGACACTTACATGATCCACCGGATCAAGCACGGCAGACTCATGGGCAGACCTACAGGATACTGCTGCCAAGCAGACCATAATGAATATTAATTTTCTATACATCATATGCGTTGTCATGGTATATCAACCTCTACTGTTTCGGAATAATTCCACCTCTTTGTTCCGCTTCCTGCCGGCGTATCGTAATTTATTCTTGCTGCAGCACGGATAAACACCTTCCTTCCGGAAGGAATAGGATTCTTCGGGTTTGACGTGATAGTGATGGTGTTTCCAAATAAAGTTTCAAACTCCTTTCCGGTATATTTGATTTCATTGGACCATCTCTCGTCCCTGGCTCTGTAACCGCAAGACGACGACTGGCTCACAAACAATTGTATATCCGTCATGTTAAGGTATGAATCGTCGTAACTTCCGCTTTTTGAAACAACATTCTTAAAATCTTCTTTCGACACACCTCGGGTCACCTTCACACGAGCAGTTATTACACCATCGCTTACCATCGCCATGTCATCAAGCTCCACCTTAAGGAACGGAGAGACCTCAAATGTAAGAAATTTTTCTCCTTTCAAGTGTATATCCTGCGTCTGATTTACGACAGGGATACCGTCTGCATCTTCCAGATATATCGGAAGGAAAGGGCCGTCCACCCTTACATTGTAGTCTGCTTCAAACAGCTTTGTATTCTGGAATGTTCCATCCGGACGGCAATAGAAATCCAGAGGAGTGACATTACCCTCCCATGAGGTCTCTATCAATCTCACCCTGATTCCTTCAGAACCCTGATCAGTCAGCACCGGTTCCCCTGTCGCGACATCAACAACCTCACCTCGCAGTGTTTCAGCCGGTGCATCATAGTTGTCCAACTGGAACAGCGAACATGAGACAGTCTGCAGCAGGCACAAAATTATCAATATATGTTTAATTTTCTTCATTTTTTCTTTATCTATTTGGTTGCTGATCTATATATGCACTCTTTGAGACTTCCTCGGTCGGTATGGAGAAATAATAGTCTATTGTATTGAACTCAAACTCCTGAGGACGCACATTCACAAAGTGAGCATCAAAGAAATACTTGTCGTTGACTGTCGAGTAGAACGGATACAGAGCACGGAAACGATATTTGGATCCGCTGCTGAAAATGGCATCATCCTTTTCCACTCCCCAGAACAGCTGTTTCGCTCCTTCATGCTGCACTCTCCACCTGCGAAGATCCCATTTGGTCTTATGCTCGAAAGCGAGTTCCTTGCGACGTTCGCGTCTTACTATATTCCTGCTCGCTTCGTCTGCGGTAAGAGATTTTGGCAGCAGGTCGGCACCAGCCCTTTCCCTGATGGCATTTATCGCTTCCGTCGCAACGGATAGCATGTCGTCACCCTGCACCGGGCTGACTTTGCCCGCAATTGACAGTTCGACTGCTGCTTCTGCAGCTGCGAGGAGCACATCAGCATAACGCATCAGGATGAACGGCTGATCCGACTTTCCTTCTCCTATTTCCTCTATCGTCATATCCTCATCAAGATATTTACGGAGATGAAGACCGGTAATGGTCGACTCATAATATTCCTGCCATACCCCACATGTGCCGGTTGCAGACATCTGCTGGCCATTGACCTCAACCGTCTCTATACCTGATGTCGGCTGAGCCCCAAGGAAGAGCGTCTTGTCATTACCCTTATAGTACTGAAGATCGGCATATTTGTTCTGAGCGGCACCGTAGGAATAATTGTCGCCGAACAGAAGCGGCACATAGCCCTCCGAGCCTCCGGTGAAGATGCCTGCACGAACTTCAATGACTTCTTTACGGAATTCATCCATCGGGAATATCACATAAGCCCTGAGCCTTGGTTCGGCATCGGCAAAAAGATCCATTGGGGAATCATACAGCAGGTATTCACCCTTGTCATTCGACGCACCTGTAGTAAGTTTAAGCGTTCCGTCAGGATGGTATTCCAGACCATCGAACATTTCGACAAAATCAAGGGTAGGGCATGTACCTCCAGCCAATGGAGAATGCCAAAGGAATGGGGAACTATAGGCATCCAGACCATGCGTCAATGTAGGATATTCATACTCGCGAACAAGAATGTTCTCCTCACTTGCAAGGTCAGACCACATATCCACCATATTTTTATACTGAGCCTCCTTGTCACCTGCCACCCATGACTTCCTGTAGAGAGCATAACCACCATCGGCCATGACTTCACGTGCTGCCTTATAAGCCTCAGCAAACCACTCTGCAGAGAGCTCTTGTGCGTTGTCGCCAAATCCGATGACTCTATTTCCGGATTTGGATCCGATTCCCGTAAGATTGCCACTTACTGTCGAATTATACTTGGCAACCGAGCCGGCATAAAGCATGGCCTCCGCTTTAAATGCCAAAGCGACATATTTGTTTGCATAGCCTCTGAGCGTGCTTTGTGGCTGCATCAGTTCCGCCGCTTTATCAAAATCAGCAAGTATCTGATCCCATGTATCCTCTTCGGATGCACGATATTTTTCCAACTTGTCGCTATCAGCAGGATATTGTATGACCTCTGTGACAAGCGGAACGCCTCCATAGCGTCGAGCCATCTGATAATAGGAATATGCACGGACGAAGTAAGCCTGTCCAATATAATCATTATAGACAGCTTCGTTGGAAAAATTCTCCTTGTAAGCAGGCAGACCCTCGATCAGTTTGTTTGCATCCCTTATCAAAGTATATGCTGAACCCCACCACGGGTCATCTTCACCACGGAAGGAAGTCGTCACACCGTCTCTGTTTACAGCTTCACCGGTTCCTTCCACTCCGAAACAACCTAACCACGAACTCCTGCGCGTCAGACCCCATTGTGCCATATATTTGAAATCCTCCCATGGCATCTGGCTATAAAGTCTGGACATGTACACTGATAATCCTGCCTCAGAAGACATGAGATCCTCGTCGGTCAAAGTGTTTTTAGGCGGCAGGTACATATCCTGACAGGACATCATGAACAAGAGGCCGGCAAGAACATATAATATTGATTTCTTCATAACTTTTACAGATTAATGATGTTTAGAATGACAATGAAAGACCAATAGTATAAGTCTTGTTCAGAGGATACATTCGTCCAAGATCACTGTCCGGATGTTCCGGATCGACAAATTTGACAGCGGTGACAGTCAATGGATTGTAGGCATTGGCATACACTCTTAGACCGAAACTCTGAGCTTTCTTGAATTTTGGCAGGGTATAACCGACTTCCACGCTTTTAAGCCTGAGGAATGCAGTGCTTACGCGGTTGAATGATGAATTCTCGTCCGGATAGTGTCCTGTGAATCCATAATAACCCGGTATCCACACTGTTTCAGGGTCATATATATCTGCACCCGCTTCAGCCGGATGCCATCGGTCCAGATACTGCACCAAGGTACCGCCTCCAGTACTTCCCCATATATTATAGAGCGGCTCTGAATACTTCATGGAACCAAGTGCGGACCCCTGCCATAACATACTGAAATCCAGTCCCTTCCACGCAAAGTTGAACGACAGCGAATAATTCATCCATGGAGTCTGGTCAAATGCAATCGGATGAGAGTCATAATCATTGATTTCGCCATCTCCATTCCAGTCCAGATATTTATAATCCCCCGGAAGGACATCATTTTCCTTGTAGATATCATAGCTCCATATATCTTCCCAACTCTCGTATCGTCCTGCCGCCTCATATCCGAACTGTACTCCTTGGTAACGGTTATTCAGATTGTCATTACGCCATTTTTCATACGAGTTTCCATAACCTCCGTTCTGAGATGCCACAAGATGCTTCTGTCTTGTGATGGACATCATAGCCTTGACTTCATATGAAAACTCTCCGACTCTGTTCTTGTGATAGAGTTCCAGCTCCAGTCCAAGATGACTGTCGCTGTCGAGGTTTTCATATGGGGCAGAAGCACCCACAAGCGTAGGCAGGCCCACTGAATTACGGCTGAATATTCCTCTTCTTATTCTTTGGAAATAATCGAACGATGCTCCCAACTTGCCTCTCCATGCCTCGAAATCTGCGCCTATATTGAAGGTTGTGGAACGAAGCCATGTAATATCCTGATTAGGAAGTGAGGATGGATCTACGGAATATACGAAATTTCCGTTGAAGATATATCCCGGCGCATACCCCTGATACCAGCCTTTACCATCATCGGCGGTTTCACCTCCTCGGAATGTATAACCGGAAATCCACTCATAGTTCATGCTGTTGTCATCTCCAAGCACACCATAGCTTGCGCGGATCTTCAGCTGATTGATGAATGACAAGGCAGAATGCTTGAAGAACGGCTCTTCAGAAATACGCCAACCGGCTGACACAGACGGAAAGAAACCCCACTGGTGGCCCGGAGCAAATTTTGAGGATCCATCATAACGGAACTGAGCTTCCAGAAGATATCTGTCAGCATATGAATAATTGAGACGCCCGATGACAGCCTGGTACATAACTTCGTAGAAAGAACTCTTGTCTATTCCAACAACCTGATTCTCTCCTGACAAGGAAGTGAAATAGGGTGTGCCGAATGAAAGGTCCCCGGATGCATAGTAATTGTCCGCATCATGTTTCTGCACCTCATAACCGACGAGCGCTCCGACCTTGTGCTTTTCGGCAAAAGTCCTGTCGTAATTAAGGATAAACTGTGCGAGGGTCTGCTGCTGATTATACGATGCCCTTGTCAGATTGTTCGGTGTGCTTTCATTATATACCTGAGAATCATAGGACTGGGTCTTTTCATTCCAGGCATACAGATAATATTCCTTTCTGAATGACTCGTTCTGATTGTATTTGAAGTCATAACCCAGTAACGCTTTGGCACTCAGACCTTTCATAACATCAGTAAGAGTGCCGAAATCATATTCCAGAGAGGCTGATGACTGGAAGTATTTCTGATTGTAGAGATTGTATCCCGATATATCGGATGTCATCATTGCCACCGTATTTTTCTGGAGGTCCAGACCGGCATAATTAAGCATGGTCTGTTCATTGTCTGCAAATGCCGGGTTCACGACTCCCTGAGACCAGTAATTTCTGATGATATCGACCGAGCTTGAATATGGAGTGTGTCGCTTGTCTATCAGACCGCTCACATTGAGATTGAGTTTCATTCCCTTGATAATCTCAGCTGTGATGTTCGAGCGAAGATTATACTTATCATACCACAGATCGCGAGATTTGAAGAATCCTTCCTGATAGAGATACCCGAAACTCATATAATATTGTATCTTTTCTGTACCTCCGGATATGCTCAGGTCATGCTGTGTCTGAGGTGACATCTTTGCCATTATAAGGCTGTTCCAGTCAGAAGAGCTTTTCTTGCCGGTTCTGTAATCCTCAAAATCCTGCTCTGTAAATATAACCGAACCTCCTGTCACTGCATTAAGATTCTTCTCGTTCCACAATGTCATTGCATCATAGACATCGGTCAGTTCAGGCATTTTTGATGGGGTCTGAAACGTGAAGGAACCGCTATAGTTCACTTGAGCCTTACCCTCTGCTCCTTTCTTGGTCGTGACCAGAACGACTCCGTTACCTGCTCTGACACCATAAATCGCAGCGGACGCATCCTTCAGCACCGATACATTATCGATATCTGAAGCATTCAGCCTTTGGAACTCTTCCACAGAACGAGGAACTCCGTCTATTATGACAAGGGGCGAGCCCATGCCTCGGATATCAAAACTTGCGCTGTATGTTCCTGGCTCGGCACTCTTCTGCCAGACACGAAGACCCGGGATCTTACCGGTGAGCATATTCTGAGGATTCTCAGACTTGGTGGTAAGGATATCATCCGAACCCACACCGGACACAGCACCGACTACAGAGCCTTTCTTCTGAGTTCCGTAACCGACAACCACAACGCTTTCCAGATAATTGCTGTCCTCCTTCAAAACAACATTTATCTGAGTCCTGCCATTGACCTTTTCCAGGACTGTAGCATATCCTATATAAGAGAACTCCAACACGGCATCTGAGGAAACATTGATGGAGTAATTGCCATCCAGATCCGTAGGAACACCCAATGATGTACCTTTGACCATAACACTGGCACCTATCACCGGCAAGGAATCGGAATCAAGCACAACTCCCCGCACAGTGATATTGTTCTGAGAATATGCCGTCAGCGACACCAACAGCAAGCAGGTGGATGCCAAGGCAATCTTAAGATACGACTTTATGTATTTCATATGCTAATATTCTGTTTTAAATCTGGCGAGAGCAGCATATTCCGCAGCAAATGCAAATACGAACATTCCCTCGACGTCCTGTTTTGTACGGTCTGATCCCCAACCCAAAAGAAGGTTTGTAGGAAGCATGCTCTCATACATATACTTCTCCCATGAGTAATCCAGATTATCCTGGAAACTCTGGAGAGGAGTTTCTGCATTCATATCATAAGGATAGGCATCCAGATAACCACGCATAAGGACGCCATTGAACCAGTTGTTGAATCCGGAAACATCGTAGGAATAAAGTTCCGGCTTATCCTTGCCAAGTTCAGCAAAACATTTGAAACTTGCGGACACCAGACTTTGAAGCTCGCTGAGATACCTGCTGTCACGTGTCACCCTATAAAGATCGGCTGCGCCTGAAAGCATGGTACCGCTATTGTAGCTGTATGCGGGTCCTACACGGCTGGTGAGATTGGTATGCCGGCGATATCTCTGTCCGTCAACTTCTTCATATACCACCTGACCGTAGGTGTCGTCTCCTCCCAACATATCATCATAGACCCCATCAGACCTCAGAAGGTTATTCCTTTGGAAATCATACACCTTCTTTGCAAAATCAAGATAGTATTCCGACTTCTTCACGGTCTTGAGCGCACGTGACTTATCCTGTTTTATATAACCGTATGTCATTGTCTCCTCGCTATCCTCATATATCTCATACAGCCAGACTAAAGGACTGACAAACGGGCCGTTACTGCATGAGTGCTTTGAAACATATCCCGGTCCCCATGTTATGCCACCGTATTCCTTACCAAACGCATCCAGGGAACAGTCCCATCCATCAAGGACATACTGCGCAAGATATTCCGCTTCTTCAAGATATGCTTCGTTTCCTGTAAGGTGATACGACTCGATCAGTTCCCTTATCAGCCACTGCTGATCGTCATATACGTTCAAGATACCGCTTACATCAGCTGTTCCCGGCGCACCGGCACGATTGACGGCATATATGGACCACTCTTTGGTCTGCGTGTATGAAACCAAACTAAAAGAGCCCTTATAATATTGCAGACCATTGAAAAGCTTCTCCAGAAGTTGACAATACTTCGTATGGTATTGCTCATATAGCTCAGTATCACCAAGATTCTTCTGCGCGTCAAGAGCCTTAAGGATGCCATTGACTGCCTCAATGGCGCTTGTGTACATCCACACACTGGCTCTCTCCTGAGAAGCTGTCTTTGTGTATGGGTTGTAATATCTTGCCATTGACATGGACTCATTGGCAAAATAGTTTCCGATTGCCGCATCCACCATCTCAATAGAACGCAAAAGATTCTGATCCGCCTTGCTATGAGAACTTCCGTTCTGCTGTTGAGCATTCTCGTTAGAGCATGCAAAAACACATAGGCATATCAGAAAGAGGGAAGATATAAGCCTCACTTTATGACAATTCATTTCTACTGATTATAAAACCGTTGCAGGACAGACATATCCTGCAACGGCGTGATTGAATATCCCTAATTAAGAGCTATGCTGTAAATGCAAAGTTTGTCCTCTGTTCCGGAGTCCTCTCCCTTCACAACACCAAGCGCTATAACTACATCCTTTCCATCGAATGCAGAAAGATCATACTCAAATGTAGCATATTTCTCAGGGTTGCCCTGGCCGCCATCCTCATTGATGAACTTGAATATCTGGCCACCGACAGCCTCACCCATATGATTCTCCACACCCTCTCCCGGAGCGAATGTCGGAATAAGAGGAGTTACCGTCATATCCTCAGTTATGACTACAAGACCGAAGTATGTAGGGTGTGAGCTGTTGAAATTTCTTGCCTTTAGAGTAAGTTTATCAGCACCTGCTGCAATAGCATACTTTGCATAGAAGTAAGCCTCCGGCTTAGTATAATCAACGGAAGCATCGTTTCCTGTCTTGATTACAAAGCCTTCGCTTGGGAACGGTTCCGGATCTTTCTTAACCGGCATGAAAGACCACCAGTAGCCGATGTGACCGGCTTCCTTCCAAGACTGGTACGCATCTTTATAACTGTCACGACTACCGCTCACTGCGCTGACACCTGTTATGTTTGTCTGCGCAATCGGTGTGGTAGAACGTACCATCTCCTGAGTGAGTTTCCATCCCTCAAGACCGGCAATCTCAGTTCCTGAGAGCCAGTTCCAGTCCTTTGTTGACTCTGGACCAAATGCCAGACGGCGAAGAACAAGCTGCTTATAATAATCACCTGTCTCCATTCGGAAAGTTCCTATTGCTATGATTACTTCCTTGTCGACATAAGCACTCAGATCGAAATCGATATCGGTATAATCCTCGCTTGCAAGGGTCTTCTTCTCACCAACGAGAACAGCTGTCGGATCTGCATCGGAGAAATCAACTACCATAACTCCCCAATGGCATGGAGCATCGTCTGATGCATTATGAGTCCTGGCCTTGATTGTAAGAATCTTGTTATCTGCGGTAATCTTCTTGCTTCCATAGAGGAATGAGTCAAACATTGTGTCATCAGCAGGATTTTCCCAGTCACCATCCTCCTGACGGTTTCTTATCTGAATAGTAGTACCTTCATTCTGCTCTTCCCACCAGCCTACAAAGCCATGGAGAGTACACATGAAGTCAGTTGACCAGTCGAAGTGCGGGTAATCATCGCTACTTCTACCTCCACGATAAGCATTATAGTACCACACTTCCGCATTCTTGAGTTCGTTGATTGTCAGCCCACGAAGGATTTCGGACGCACCCATTCCAAAATCAGCCACCTTAGCTACACCGTCAATAAAATCGGAAGGAGCTACGGTCTTGGTTGCCGTAGGATAGCCCTGCTTTGTAAATGTGAGGGTGTAATCCTGAATAAGAAGATCCTCGAAAAGGTAAGTTCCGTCATCACCGGTTGTCACGCTTCTTGTTTCACTGATGCTCACGAGCACCCCAGCAAGAGGAGTATTCTCTGCCTGCGCATCAAGAACCTTTCCTGTAATCTTTGCATTTGCAATCTGAAGGGTAATGTCCACTGTTGCGACACCATCTACAAATTTTGCAGCGGAAACCGATGTACTTGCTTCGAGATAGCCGGACTTGGTGAATTTAATGGTATGTCTGTCAATGGAGACATTCTCCACCTTAAAGGTACCATCTGCTGCTGTGGTGACGGTTCCTTCAACGTCTGAGACTTCCACTGTAACGCCTTCCACAGCGTCACCAAGGTTATCTACTACAATACCGCTGATAGTTCCTGTCAATTCTGGTTCTTGTGTCGGGTCCTCCTGCTGACATGCAGCAACACCCACTGTCATGGCACAAACGGCAAGAATGCCTGCCATGAGACGCGAAATTTTTGAGATGTTCATAAAATTAATGGTTAGTAGTGTTTGTAATTATTGGCACAAACATACAAGCCTAGGATTAATTTTAGGATTATTAAAGGATTAACACTAAAATTAATTTAGCTTTTATTTACTAACCCGACCCGACGTCACTTTGTCAGACTCTTGAAATCATTCTCATATTCAGCATCATACATCGCGTAATACTCCTTCACGAACTCCGAATAACGAACCAGAGCATCCTCTGTTCTTCTGAGTTTTACAAGGGAGTTGACCTGACATATCATAGCCTGTTCGTTAAGAGGATCGGTATGAAAGATCACATCAGCCAGATCAAGGACATTGACATACTGTTTCCTTTCATAGCACCTCATAAGTTCTGCACTCAAAATATTTATAAGCAATGACTCTGTCTTTTCCTTAAATGAATCAAATACAGGATCCTCAATAAAAGGCAGGAACTTGCCTCTGGACACAATAGGCATCACTTTCTCCATATCCGGTTGTTCCTTCAAGGATTCCATGCGAAAATCCATCCAGTCACAGCTGAAGCTTCCCGTACATTGCAACCTGAAATGACTGTCCTCATAGACAAGCGACGCGCCTTCAAAATTTTCCAACAGTTTTCTGAGATGATTAATGGCCACGCCTCTTGAATTCTTCACCTTGTCTTCCGACTTGTCCGGCCACATTATCTTGCTGAGGCGGATGGAAGATATTCCATCGTCCAGACTATACTTGATTATCAGACACAACAGTTTCTTCTGCTGATCTGGGAACAAAACATCATTTCCATTGACGTCCAAGGCCGAGAATCCTCCGAAAAGGCATATTGAATTCGGCTTCTGCTCGACCTGATAGCGTTTTCTACCCATAACCACCAGTTTCTCATGGGCTTTACCTCGACTTTTACGGACCAGACCTATATCACCAAGACAACCACCAGGCCAATCAACAGCAAGAAGCATACGACCATCCAGAAATGTGGCTTCCTCGACGCTGCCAGATATTCTGCTTCTGTGAGCGGCGGAAAAGACAAGGCATAAACCCTCAGACTGGACTGCACATCGTCAGGAGACTCCATGACAGATAAAATCAATAGACGCAGATCCTGATCAAAATAGAGATTGGCGTTGGTGGACATCTTGTCTGACCGGATCGGTATCTTGTCGCAGAGTTTGCTATAAGTGGCGTTCGCGATATCAAAAAAATAAAGCTGCAGATATGAATTTGTATGGAACTCCGGATAGCACATCGTATAGAATCCACCATTATGCAGAATCATATTACGGACCGGAACCATATTCTCCTCCTTCCACTCAAGACTCAGATCTTTCCCCCATATCATCGTATTGACCCCTGTCTTAAGATCCAGACGATAAAGATCGTAAAAATACTGTCTTCCGACGATTTGCTCTCCTGACTCATTTCCCATTCCTCCGAAGACATACAGTGCATCCTCCGACGAAGAATATCCGAGCGATGTGAAGTATCTTGGATATATGCGGTCTCCGGAAGGCAGGGAGTCTTTCTTCCAAATACAATCATTCAGATCGCAGGAATAGAAGTCACCATTATATATCATGCTACCGAACCCACCGAAAATGACAAACCGTTCCCGTCCTTCATCCAGATAGGAACTATGATGATGAAGCCTGATAGGCAAAGTGTCGGTGCTTTTGATTGTCCAGGAATTTGTATTCCGACTATATGCAGCCATTGTAGGCGATGACAATGAACCACCTTCCACATATGGTTCATACACATATAGCAAAGAATCATACGGATTGATGAAACTGGTACCTAGATACGGGTTCACCGGGCAAGGAGACTCATATTTCAGTGAGTTGGATTCCTTGTTGATGAAGTCATATATGTATATCGAATCCCTATTATAGTAGATAAGGCTTTTGCTGAACTTATCATAATTCACACCAGCCCTGGTCTGAGAGGAGAACGTCGCAACCTCATCCCATTTATATGACTTATGCATAAGCCACAACGGATTGGACACCTTCCCATAGGTCTTGTTCCCGACATCCCGTACTTCCAGCCCCTCATATTCATTAAGAGGAAATATATATTCCTTATGTCCGTCAGATATCTTAAGATTCCTTACGGCCATTGACGGAACATCGATCATATAATCGCTTTTCCCAAAATTTATTACAGGCCGCCAGATCGGCAACATCGGAGTTATATCTGTCTCGTACTCATAATCATCAACTTTCAGGACAACTCTTCCCTCCGCCATGATGAATTCCAAAGATACCTGCATCCACTTGCCCATTTCGATGTAATCATGTGGAATATCAGCCATGATTATCGTGGATTTACCCTCTTCGTTCAGCCTGAAAGGGCACGAATTATCCCAATTCTTTCCGGAATATAACAAATTGAATATCCTTTCGTCCTCAGGATTCTTGATCCTCATCACATAGCCGAAATCAGATGGCAGATACATGGATAAGGAGAATTCAATCCTTAAGACATCCTTGAATTTAGGCTTCCTTGCCTCAAACACATCGTAGGATGTCCTTCCATCTATCGAATTCTCCATACCATTGAACATCAGGCCTTGGGCAGATGTCTTCAGTGACACGAATATCAGGAACAGGGTTAAAATACCAGTCGCTCTCATTAATTTAAAATTAAATCGAGCGTAAATTTAGTTAAATTTAAGTATTAACCAAATTTCGTCCTCGTCGGGAAACCTGCAGACGGAGATAGCTAAAACTTTACCCTGCGTAGCTGAACATATAATTCAGCTACGCATTATTCACACTGAAAGGCTACAACCTCTCAAGTTTCACTGTGAAGTGGCGCATGAGTTCGGTCTCCCAAGTGATCTTCACACCGCGGGTGATCTCATGACGGCGGTCATATACATTCTTGAGAGCTGCAGCGATGACGTCCATGTGGTTGTTGGTGTAGACACGGCGTGCGATGCAGAGACGGAGAAGGTCGAGACCACCGAAGCGGTTCTCACGGGTCACTGGGTCACGGTCAGCGAGGATGTAGCCAATCTCGCATCCACGTACTCCGGCCTCGATGTAGAGCTCGATTGCAAGAGTCTGTGCAGGGAACTCCTCCTTAGGGATCTGGTCGAGAACGCGGTCTGCGTCAACGAAGATCGCGTGACCGCCGACAGGACGCTGATATGGGATGCCGTACTCGTCGAGCTTGGCAGCGAGGTACTGAACCTGCTTGATACGTGTCTCGATGGTCTCAAGTTCTGTATTCTCGTCGAGACCCACTGCGAGAGCAGCCATGTCACGGCCGTTCATACCACCGTATGTGAGGAAGCCCTCGAACGGGATGCAATACTTCTTTGCTCCCTCGTACCAGTCCTCGTGATGGGTTGCGATGAAACCACCCATATTCACCAGACCGTCCTTCTTCGATGACATGGTCATACCGTCTGCGTATGAGAACATCTCCTTGCAGATCTCCTTGATGGTCTTGTCTGCATATCCCTCCTCGCGTGTGCGGATGAAGTATGCGTTCTCAACGAAACGAGCCGAGTCGAAGACTACGCGCTTGCCGTACTTGTCGGCGATTGCACGCACCTCACGGAGATTCTGCATTGATACAGGCTGTCCTCCGGCTGTGTTGTTGGTGATTGTGACAATGATGAAAGGCACCTTGTCTGCATTCTCTGCAAGCACCTTCTCAAGCTTCTCAGGATCTACGTTGCCCTTGAAAGGAACCTCAAGCTGAGTATCCTTCGCCTCGTCCACCGTGCAGTCAACAGCGAATGCCTTGCGGCTCTCGATATGACCCTTTGTGGTGTCGAAGTGCGAGTTGCCCGGAACGATTGCACCAGAAGTCACAAGGTGGCTGAAGAGAACGTTCTCTGCTGCACGGCCCTGGTGTGTAGGAATCACATATTCAAAACCTGTGATTCTTGTGATAGTATCCTTAAGCTGGAAGAAAGATGATGAACCTGCATAACTCTCGTCACCCATCATCATGGCAGCCCACTGACGGTCGCTCATCGCGCCTGTACCTGAGTCAGTGAGGCAATCGATATAGACCTGGTCCGACTTGAGCTGAAAGAGATTGTAGTCCGCTTCCTTGATCCACTGCTCACGCTCTGCACGGGTGCTCATGCGGAGGGGCTCCACCATCTTGATCTTGTACGATTCTGCAAAAGGTAATTCCATGATTGTTATTATTTTAGATGTTATTGATTATGATTTTTCGTTTTCAGCCTGTAAAGGTAAGGATTTTTAATCATATTCCTAATTGTTCCTTCATGTTTCTTAGAAGGTCGAAGGCCTGGAGAGGGGTCATGTTGTTCAGGTCGGCCTTGTCCAGCTCATCCTTCAAGGATGACAGGAGAGGGTCTTCCAGCTGGAAGAAGGAGAGTTGGAGGGGTTGGTGAAAAGGGACATGAGGTTGCCCACTTTATTCACTTGGTAATACTGCTGAG
>CAZMNZ010000017.1:0-22908 GCA_964567765.1 uncultured Muribaculaceae bacterium | reverse complement strand
TCACTCTCGACAGCAAGGAGCCTGACTGGAGCAAGTTCCAGGACTTCCTCAAGGGTGAGGTGCGTTTCGCATCTCTCTACAAGATGTATCCAGATTCAGCCGAGGAACTTCTCCAGAAGACAGAGGAGTTCGCAAAGGTTCGTCTCGAAACATATAAGAGACTGGCTGGCAAATAGTTAAACTCAGAGCCCTGCGCCAGATGACGCAGGGCTTTTATTTTAATTCACTGACTATGAGAAAGTTATTTGCTACAATATTCTGTCTGACACTGGCAGCAGCCATGCTTGCTCAGCCTAAGACTAATCTCCGTCCGGATGAAACCGTACTGCTCTATGCATCATCATTCGATGGCAATATCGACACCGTTTACGGAGAGAAGACCACATTCGCCGGATTCGAAATGAAGGAGGCAAACGGGCTGACCGGCCCGGAGGATCTGCCGGCAAACGGAAACCTCGGCAACATCTCGGACCTTGCACGATTCGACCTGTATTTCCCAAAGAAGCCTAACGGTCAGATGGTTGTTGTCTGCCCAGGCGGAGGATATCATATCGTATCCAGCTACAATGAAGGCGTATATGTGGCAGACTGGTTCCTGGACAAGGGAATAACTGTCGCAGTGGTGAAATACCGCCTTCCTAACGGCCACAGGTTTGTTCCATATGCTGACGTTGCCAACACATTCAGATACTGCCGCGAGCATGCGCAGGAATGGGGCGTGAACCAGATCGGAGTCATCGGATTCTCAGCAGGAGGACATCTTGCAGCCACCGCTTCGACCCTTTGGGAAGATGCAGTCACACGTCCGGACTTTTCAATCCTCATATACCCTGTGATAAGTATGGAGGTTGGTGTAACTCATAGAGGTACCCACGAAAATCTGCTCGGCAAGAACGGAATGTGGAAGGACCACTATATGGACAGATACTGCCTTGAAAAGCAGGTATGCCGCTTCACACCTCCTACTTATATAGCACTCTGCTCCGACGACACTGTAGTGCCTGCCGAGAACAGCCTCAGATATTACAATGCCCTCATAGACCTGGACGTGCCTGCAGAAATGCACATCTGGCCTACAGGAGGCCACGGATGGGGTTTCTCAGCAGAGAAGTTTGTAGGGAAAGGAAAGGACAGGTTCGCTTATGCCAGAGGAGAGTTTGAATCATCTCTCGGAAGATGGCTCGAAGCTCTTAAGAAATAGTATCGGAAAGGAATCCCCTGAGCGTCCCGAACAGTTCAGTCTGAGCGAATGACTCTGAGGGTCTGCACAAAAGATACATTGAAGATATCACGTTATGGGTGGCAGAGATGCCGCCCATTTCTTTTGGTGCCTTGGTAAAGCCAAATGCAAGATCGTAGTTCTCATCTTCGCTACGGACAAGTTCTATTTCAGGATGAATGGTCATGAAATGAGCGAATGAGTCTGAAAGATATGAATATAACTCATCAGAAGCCTTTATCCTGACTGTTGCGGGTGTCAATGGGGAAAACAAATGAGAGAGGGAACGATAGTCAGACAGGATACGGTCCGCATGAGAAAGAAACACCCTTCCCTGCTCCGTCAGTTTCACCTCACCGCGAAGCCTCTCGAACAGTCGCACACCTGTGACCCGTTCCAGTTCCGACACATTCTGACTCACTGCCGGCTGACTGACCTTCAGAACGGCAGCCGCTTTTGTGAAACTGCCTTCCGCTGCTACGGTCATAAAAACCTTTAGTCTGAAATCGTCCAACATACCTTATAATATATATGATAACGCAAAAATAGTAAAAAGAATCGTCACAACGTAGTGGATTTTTATATATATTTGTATGATTATGCGTTAGAATGCATATACTGGAAATATAAATATACAAAACCAATTTATATGAAACGTTTATTCTTATTCATCGCGGCCGTCATGGTCGCAGCAACGGTCTTCGGTCAGACTCCCCTTCCAAATGACCCTGCCGTAAGAGTAGGTCAGTTGGAAAACGGACTGAAGTATTACATCCGTCACAACGAGCAGCCGGCTCAGAGAGCTGAGTTCTGGATTGCTACAGACGCCGGTGCACATCAGGAGGAGGACCATCAGGACGGTCTTGCTCACTTCTTCGAGCACATGTGCTTCAACGGAACAAAGAACTTCCCTGGCAAGAGCATGCTGGAGTATCTCCAGAGCATCGGAGCCGAATTCGGAAGAAACATCAACGCATCTACAGGCTTTGAGGTGACTCAGTATATGCTCAATAACATCCCTGTCGTAAGGGAGAGCATCATCGACTCATGCCTTCTCGTTCTTCATGACTGGTCAGGTTTCGTCACATGTGCTCCTGAGGAAATCGACAACGAGCGCGGAGTGATCATCGAAGAGAAGAGGTCGCGTGACGGAGCTGACTGGAGAATGTATATGGCGGCACGTCCTTACATCTACGGAGACGCTCCGTATGCAAAGCGTACTCTAATAGGAAGTTACGAGCAGCTTGCCAACTTCGAGCATCAGAGCCTTATCGATTTCCACCAGAAGTGGTACAGACCTGACAATCAGGCTGTGATCGTGGTCGGAGACATCGATGTTGATGCAGTAGAGGCAAAGATCAAGGCAATGTTCAGCGACATTCCTGTGCCTGCAACTCCTGCGGAAAAGCCGGTAGTCAAGATTGCAGACAACGTGGAGCCAGTCGTGGGTATCATCACAGACCCAGAGGCTCAGTATTCATACGTTGAGCTTATGTGGAAGAGCGAGCCGATGCCTAAGCAGTTCAACAACACCGACATGGCGTTCATGACTGAAATGGTGAAGGACTATGTACAGCAGATCATGTCCGAGAGATTCTCTGACATCGCTGCAGACCCTGCTTCACCATTCATCCAGGCAGGACTCTTCTTCTACCCTATCTGCAACGAGTGTGATGCGACAAGAGGTCAGGTAATCTTCAAGGAAGGAGACATGGCAAAGGCGCTCAATGCATTCATGATCGAGATCGAGAAGATGAGAAGATTCGGATTCAACGACGGTGAGGTTCAGCGTGCTACAGAGAACATCCTCAAGCACTATGAAAAGGCTGTCGAGGCTGCATCGACCCGCAAGAACGGAGACCTCGTGAGCCCGCTTCTGAACAACTTCTACAGGAACGAGTCATATCTTCAGCCAGAACTTGCCCTTCAGCTTGCACAGGGCCTCTGCTCACAGTTCAACGCTCAGGTTCTGAATCAGATCGTCGCTCAACTCATCACAGACGAGAACCTCATCGTTCTCTATAACGGTCCTTCAAAGGAGGGTTCTGTGATCCCTACCGAGCAGGAGATCCGCGATGTTCTCGCTGCTGCAAAGGCTGCCGAGATCCAGGCAAATGTAGAAGAGACCGTGAACGAACCGTTCATCAGCAAGGGACTCAAGGGTTCAAAGGTAAAGAAGGCTGCTGAAGTCATCTACGGAGCCACCCAGTGGACACTCAAGAACGGCGTCAAGGTGGTTGTCCTCCCGACCGAGCATAAGAAGGATCAGGTGATGTTCAACATCACGCTTCAGGGTGGAAAGACTCTCATCGCAACTGAAGACCTTCCTTCATTCCAGGATGACATCTGGGGACTTTACCTCCAGAACACCGGTATCTCCAAGTTCGCAGGAAAGACGGTTCCTAAGATGCTTGCAGGCAAATCTCTCTCAGTTAATCCTTTCATCAGCGGCTCTACTCACGGTGTGAGCGGAAACAGCACTCCGAAGGATCTTGAAACTGCTCTTCAGATCGCATATCTGTACTTCACCGAGCCTCGTTTCAATCAGGACGAGTACATGACCGGCATCAACCAGATCAACGCCCTCATGCCTAACCTGAAGTCAAATCCTGACTTCCAGTTCAGCATCGCGATGGACGACATCCTCTACGGCCGCAACCCACGCGTTGTAAATCTCACCGAGGAGACTCTTGCTAAGGCTGACCTTGCTACAATCGAGCGTGTATATCGTCAGCTCTTCAAGGATGCTGCTGGAGCAGTAGTTACTATCGTAGGAAATGTCGACATGGAGACTCTCAAGCCAATGGTTGAGAAATATATCGGATCGCTTCCAAAGGGCAAGAAGGCCACAGAGATCAACAAAGAGAATCTCATCACATTCGCCAAGGGTGAGGTGGACGAGGTTGTCAAGCTCAAGATGCAGGCACCTAAGTCTACTGTCGTTCAGTTGTATACTGCATATGCGCCAGTGAATACAAAGAAGAGCGTCGCTCTCGATGCAGCCAACTACATCATCGACATGATCTACACCAAGACCATCCGCGAGGATGAAGGCGGTACATACGGCGTAGGAACTTCAATGGTAGCCCAGAGGTCACCTATGGAAAGGCTCATCGCTCAGATCTACTTCAACACTAACCCTGAGTCTGCCGAGAAACTTGGCGGTCTTGCAGCAAAGGGTCTGAAGGAACTTGCCGAGAACGGTCCTACACAGGAGCATTTCAACATGGCAATCGAGAACTTCAAGAAGAATCTTCCTGAGTCTCGCATCAACAACGGTTATTGGATGAACTGCCTCCAGACATGGAACAAGCACGGAATCAACCACGACGCTGAATATGAAGAGGCCATCAACACCCTCACCCTAGAGGATGTGAAGACTGCCCTTCAGGAACTTCTTTCACAGGGCAATGTGATCAAGATCGCATCCTTCCCTGAAGAGTAACCCGGATCGCCGAAAAAGAGCGGGACTGACCTGATGGCCAGTCCCGCTTTCTTTTTCAAAAAACACTGATGATTACTCGCCTGGTACGATAGCACCCATTGGGCAAGCATCAGCGCAAGTACCGCAGTCGATGCAAGCGTTTGGATCGATCTTGTAGATGTCACCCTCAGAGATAGCTCCAACCGGGCACTCTGGCAGACATGTTCCGCATGCTGCGCAGTCTTCTGTAATTCTGTAAGCCATTTTTTTATCCTTTAAAGTTGTTAATGTCACATTAGCAATGCAAATTTAGTGATAAAATTCGATATTCAAAGACACACATCGTGCTAATTGTACTATCTTTGTGTTGAGTTGAACATAAAGATTGAGAATGAACAGATACCTATATATATTATTATCCGTCATGCTTCTGTGTCTGAGCAGCCGTGCCCATGGACAGGAGAAACTGGGGAACGGGCTTGAGATCAACAAGATGGTCCACAACTTCGGAGACATCCTTCTGGACAGCGGTCCCGTGTCATGCCAGTTCAAGATCACAAATACCGGAGACAAGCCTGCGGTGATATACAACGTCGCTTCATCGTGCGGCTGTACGGATGTGCAGTGGACAAAGGAGCCGCTCATGCCGGGAAAGACCGGCACCATATCGGTCACTTATTCCAACGATGAAGGTGCATATCCGTTCGACAAGAACCTGACGGTCTATCTGTCTGATGTGAAGAAACCTGTCATACTTAAGGTCAGAGGTGTGTCCATCACAAAGAAACAGCCCCTTTCCACACTCTACCCCATTCATATCGGACAGTTCGCGCTCAGGGAAGACGACATCAAGTGCGGAAATCTTGAACAGGGCGGACATAAGAGCAATGCTGTCACAGTTGCCAACATATCGGATTCGCCGATTACTGTATCATTTGAAGAGATCTCACCGAACCTCAGCATCAAGGTATCCCCCAACCCCATACCCGCCCAAAGCACAGCCGAGATGTCATTCAGCGTGAAGGCAGATAGAAACATCTGGGGTAAGAACTACTACTGGGCAACGCCGGTGATAAACGGCAAGAAACAAAACAGTAAAATCGGGATATGGGCTTTCACAAAGGAGAATTTTTCGAATCTCAGCGAGGAGCAGAAGACCAAGGGGCCGAGGCCTATGTTCCAGGAAAGCACATATTCATTCGGAAAAGTGAAGAAGGGAGAGACTGTTCATGCCGAGTTTTCTTTCAGGAATGAGGGACAGCAGGATTTCTGCGTATATAAGGTCAATGCGGATGCCTGCTGCTGGTCTCATAGCGACATTCCGGTGGCGGCTCCCGGCAAGTCGGTGACATTCAGAGTCCACGTCGACACCAAGGATATGCCGAAAGGAGAGGCTCTGACCATCGTCACACTGACGACAAACTCCCCTCTCCGCCCGATAGTTAATCTTTTTATAGCAGGATGGATCGAATGATGATGCATTTATTTATAGATATACTGAGGAATTCGATTCTGATCACCGGACTGGTGGTCGTGATGATGATGATGATCGAGTCGTTGAACATCGAGTCCAGAGGACTGCTGTTCAAGGGGTTGAGAAGGACTAAACTGGGACAGGTAATCGTGGCTGCCCTGCTGGGATCTGTGCCTGGATGTATGGGAGGATTTGCAACTGTGTCGTTGTATACCCACAGGCTGTTCAGTTTCGGAGCCCTGGTGGCCATGATGATCGCTTCGTCCGGAGACGAAGCCTTTGTCATGCTGGCGATGTTTCCTCAGAAGGCGTTGATTCTGTTTGCAATCCTGTTCGTGCTTGCAATTGTCAGCGGATATCTCACAGACAAGGCATATGACCGCATCCATGCCCGTAAGTGCCACAAGCATGAGCACGATGAGTGCGGAGTGGATACAGACTGTCATGAATATGAACTGCACACGGAAGAATGTCATCATCACGATAACCCGGATGCGGAAGACAGGCAGGCAAAGAGCAGGCATTTCGGCTGGAAGAGGATAGTGATGTTCATCGGACTTGCCGCCTTCATTGCGGCACTTGCTTCAGGACAACTTGGACACGACCACGGGGCGCACTCACACGAGGGGCATTCCCATGAGGTACATATGCATGAGGAGCATTGTCACGAGTGCGGATGCGCGGATGCACATATAGACGAAAGCAAGGGATTCCAGATAGACCTGCTCAGCGAAGACTGGATGAACGTCCTGTTCGCAGGCCTCAGCGTAATCGTGCTTTTCGTGCTCATATTTGCCTCAGACCATTTTGTGGAAGGTCACCTGTGGAATCATATAATCAAGAAGCATCTCCCTACCATTTTCGCCTGGACTTTCGGCGTGCTTCTGGTGCTGGGAGTTGCACTGCAATATATTGACATAGAGCATTGGATAAGCGACAACACTGCTCTTATGATACTTCTTGCAACCGTTATAGGAGTGATCCCGGAGTCAGGTCCTCATCTTGTGTTCGTGACACTTTACGCCGCAGGAGTCATTCCATTCCCCGTGCTTCTTGCCAGCAGCATATCTCAGGACGGGCACGCTTCCATTCCGCTTCTTGCAGAAAGCAAGAAGAGCTTTGCCTGGGCGAAGCTCATCAACTGCGCCGTTGCTCTGGCAGCCGGATTCATAGCCATGCTGGTCGTATAGGACTCTTTGCAGTGTCAGATTTTATGGCTACTTTTGCATCCTTAACCAAAACGCACACATAAGAATGAAAAGATTTGTAATATTTGCTGCATCAATCGCAATGATTGCACTGACCGGGTGCTCAAAGATAGATGTCGACAGCAAGGACCTGCAGGGGACCTATTGGACTGGAACTCTTCATCACTCAGATGCTGCACAGGACGAATTCGACAATGTAAGTTTTGAATTTGACTACGGGCATGCCGATTTCACCTATCTTGAATACGCGACAAATGTAACAGAAGAAGGAGTTGCCCTATACGAAGCTAATGGAGATATTATGAGTTTCAGTAAGGCCAATACTCTGATAGATGGACAGTGGACTATCACAATTGCTAAAGGAGAAAGGATGGCTTTGGAAAGAAGCCATGAGGACAAGATGCTGACTCTTGAACTGATCAAGCGCAGATAGGAACAAGATAATGAAGGTATCTAAAATGCGAGCCGGCTTTGATGAAAAGCCGGCTCGAATAGTTAATGGTATCACGCTGCTACTGATAGATGAATTCGAATTCATCGACAAGCATTACACTTCCGTCTGCTCCAGTGAAATAGTCTCCAAGATAGCTGGAGGCACAGGTCACAATGACGTATGTCGGTTTTCGTGTCGGATCGGAATATTCTATCGGTATTTCAAATTCCACCCATTTTCCTTCCGTCGAGCCATAGTTCTTCACGCCCCTGCCGAGCACATACTCACTATCATTCAGATCCACCAACTTTCCGTCATATGTCGGTCCGTTGACACCATCCATAGGCAGAACCTGGAATGGACGTTCAGTGTCAATAAGGATCACCTGAATCTGGCAGATATCCGACTCAGTCGGATTATTCACCTTTACATTATCCTTATAGTTCACAAGCTGTGGAGAATATTTGAAATGTCCCTTCAGCGATTTTGGTTTGCTTGTGAAGGCTGTTCCCCAATCCAGATCAGCACCGGTCATGCCTACAAGTCCATTGAATTTTCCTGTAAAGAGATTACCTGCGGCAAACTTGACCATGACGAATTTACTCTGCATCCTAAGAGCTTTGCCACTGATGACATCAGTCTCCTCCGGCGTAGTCAGGTTCATACCTATCAACGAACCGGTTCCCGGATTCGCAGAATCCCAGATTCTGTCGGCCTGATCGTAGGACTCACCATATACCCACCATGTCTTGTTGTTATACCACCAGTCGTCAAAACTGAAATTAGGAAGCTGCGCCGGAATATCTGTCATGAATGTTTCTCCCGGCAGTTCTTCGCCGTCAAAGATCAGCTTCACGTCATATTCCGTTGCTGCCTCAAGGCTGTCCAGTCTCGCAGAGATGTTCACGCCATCTACCACAATCAGGCTGTCTGCCAAAGTCTTCCATTCTTCAACGTCATTCCTCTTATACATGAGCACCGGAGACTCGGAACTTCCACTGAATGTTGCATAGATGTCGGCACTCCAGCACCAAGGTGCTATTCCCGTAATCTGAGCCGGAACCTCGACAGGCACAGCCGTTACCTTCCAGACTGTCGTGTCACCCATGGATGCAACTGTAAACTCTCTTGAATTTGTGAAATCCATGATCATAGGGAAAGCGCACGTATCCTTTCGATTCACCACAACATTGTCTACCAGAGTCTTCCCCTCGGTAGAAAGCACGACAGAACCAAGAAGTTCAAGCTTCATATCGACCACCTCTAGGAATCTGAGGCGCTGATTGTCAGACACATACACAAATGCTTCACGTTTTTCCTCATGAAACACAGCCCTACCGACCTGATTTGTACATTTGATATATCTGTCAACCGGCTGTTCAGCAGTTATCGTCCAACGATAATCCTGATACATGCTCAACATCACCTGATATGGGGTTCTGAGATCCAGCACCTGTGGCATTTCCCCATTCTTGAAAACAGCATTATCGTTGAGTGCCACCTCCACAAGCCGCACTTTCGAGATGTCAGCTGATTCATCCAAGACAATCGAAACCGTAAGCTTTTCCGGATCGATATTCACGCTTTCTGCACCTTCAACATTGAAAGTGGTAAACTCTGCGAGAATACGCGGATAAGACATGTCATATTCGATACACGAATGACATAATGCCGAAAACAAGCAGATGATGAAAATATATGACAAGATCTTCTTCATCATAAACTATTTCTTAGAATCCTTTTCAGCACGCTGTCCTCCGGTCGGAAGATAGCAGGATATTCCGAGACTGATCTGGAGAAGATTCACCCTGAAATTGGCACCGCTTCTTTCCATGACGCTTGTCCCTACATTGTTGGTATGCTGAACAATCTTCTGATAATCCAGACCCACAAGACCTACAGAAACCTCAAGTGAGACCTCGTTTGTAACAAAAGCAGTGATTCCCGGGATAATTCCGATTTCAAAATCATAGATATCCTGATATGTACCGTTCTTGTCAAGATCCGTCAACTTATAGGTCTCTGACTGGGCATAACCTCCTGTTGCACGCAATTCTGTAAACATCGCGAATCTCTTGCTTGAACCGAAAGGAATGAAATATCTGGCAAAGAGTGCTCCGGAATACGCATCTTTGAGATAATGAAAATCATTCACTCCGAATGACATGTCAGGAGTAAGGCTGAGACTTGCATTTCCGACATCGAGCTTTGTCCTGTCAAAATTGAATCGTCCTCCCACGGAAAGATTGTCAATGATGAAATATGAAACATGAGGTGACACTCCTCCGGTAACGACATTGCCGTGCATGTTGTTCACCATACCGAACAGAGTGCTGAGTCCAAGGTCATCTGCTGTATTTCCGATATCATATGTGTTATATGAGAAGGTTGCGCCAAAGCCGATGGTTCCCTTAGGAATGAAGGTAGAGCTTGAAATTCCGATGCCACGGTCAAACGGAACGACTCCCCCATTTTCCTTTGTGTTCTTTGCATTTACAACACTAACAGAAATTAATGCTGCCAATATGGTAATAATCTTTTTCATTGTCATTATGTTTTACTGTTGATAAATCTTATTTAAATAGTGCGAAGAATGCATCGCGGTCCGCTGCTTCAAGATTGAGCGGGTCATATACCAGTTCGAACTCATCGACAAGCATTACAGAGCCTTTACCTCCGGTGAAATAGTCACCATACCGGCTGGCTGAAGCGGAGATCACTATATATCCCGGCCTTCTTGCAATATCCCTGTAAGTGGCTGACATGTTGAATGATTTCCACTGTCCGTCTGTTGTTCCTGAAATCAGGTCATTATGCGCCAAAATCGTATTATTTGCCGTACTGAAGTCCACAAACTGAGATGTTGCCGTGTTGATATCAGCCGGTTCGGACCAATCCGCAAGTGCAAACTGAACCTGACATATATCTGACTGTCCTTTCATATATTCGTACGGTGCATCAGCATAATCGACAGGCACTGGAGAATATTTGTACCAGCCCTTAAGACCCACAGGCCTGCTTTTGAACGGGAATCCCCATTTGAGAGTAGCTCCCATAGGCGAATATGAAACGTCTCCGAAAGTTCCGGTATAGATGTTTCCAGCCGCAAATTTCCCTATTCCCGCCATACTTGCATAAGTACTTTCCATTCTGACGGCACTTCCTCTTACCACATCAGTCTTTTCCTCTGTAGTCGGAAACACGGACATAATTTCGGTTCCTCTGTTAGCAGTATCCCACACTTTCTGCGATGCGCCGGATGCATAAGGATATGGAATCTCTTCCACCATACACCAGTCATCAAAGCTAAGATTATATAGCTGCAGAGCCACATCGGTCGTAGAAGTCTGTCCTTTGCCATATTCCCTGGTGCTGACAGCCCGAACCTCATATGAAGACTGAGGGGAAAGACCGCAGATGAAGCCTCTGAAGGATTTGCCGGCAGCATCCACCGAATACTGAGAGCTGCAGACTGGAACGAAATCTGTCCATTGCGATGTCCCGGAGAGTCTGTACTGAAGTCTGATATCCTCTGGCTGGTTATCCGAAATCCAGCTTCCTTTCACATAGATGAACTGTCCCCATGGATCGAAGCTGAGGCTGCCGAAGGAAGAATTGACCTCCACACTCACTTCCTTCAATGTCGACATTCCGCTTATATTCTGCACAAAGATCTGCAGTTCGAACTTGCCCACAGGCATCCTGTCCGCAAATGTGCCAAGGTCTATCGACACATCCGCAACAGTCTCGCCAAATTCAGGCAGTACGTTTCCCGCCTCGTCCTGGAAAGTAAGGGCAATACCGGTCCGCTCTTCAAGTTCAGACGGTGAGACCGTCATCAGGTCCACTGTTTCAGGAAGGCCAAGCAAAGAGAGCTCTGCGCTCTGATGAGACAGGTTCAGCTGGGTGTATGCACGGGTACTATGTATAAGATAGGACGCCATGGCAACAGGATCTGAAACATATTTTGAGATGCGGTCTGCTCCCGTGACTGCCGGAGCCGCTTCAAATATACTGATGGTCGGCTCATGGTATATCGGTTCTTCCAGCGAGTTGTCAAGCACGATCTTGAACCCTCCTGCTCCATATGAATCAATCTCATTTTTCTGAAGAGAGAATGAAAGAGCATAATGCTGTTGTGAGCGGGCATCGGTATAGGTGTCAGTAACATGGAATACCTCTTTTTCTGTGTTTATGAGTTCAAGGGTCCATGTCAGCTCTCCGGTTGCACTGAAGAATGCCTTTCGATGTTCCGTATCCATATTGAAGACAAGGTGTCCTAGGCCGTTGGACACTTCAAGGGAATAAGTGAAGTTGTCTTTGATTTCCTGTGAGAACTCTGCTGTCACCATGATGTCTGACAGAATGCAGTCTATAGACACCTCCGTCATCTTACCTGCGCTGACGGTAAATTCAGCTTCTCCGCAATAGAAGGGAGAATCCCATTCCGCATGACTGCCTTCCTGGCCAGAAGTGGCCAGTGCCCGATAGGATCCGGTCTGAAGTCTGACAGGCTCAGTCAGAAGACCGGCATCAGCACAGTCAAATACCAGAGAGCCGTCTTCAATGTCGTATATCTGCAACGCGATTACAGGCTGCGACACGCCTGTTCTGGTCACAGGCACAATTTCTACAGAGAGGTCGTACCCTATCTTAAGATCGACATAGCCTACGCCACCTTGCGGTTCAGCTTCCCGAGTACAGGATACCGAAGCGGCAAGAAGGAGAGCTGCGATACATATTATTCTGTATAATCTCATGATTCCGGCTACTTCTTGGGGCTATAGAATGTAAGTGTCTTGGTAAGCTCCTGACCGTCAAAGTCTGTGAGTTCGAGGATGAAATCCACCTCTTCATCAGTAATAACGGTCTTCACAAGAGGGACAAGCGCAGAAAGTGAGAAATTGACATATTTCTTTCCGTAGATCTCGTCACCGGTAGGCAGATAAAGTTCGCCCTGAAGGTTTCCGGCAAGGGTCTTGTCATTGATCAGGTCCATATAGTCCTTATTCGCTCCCGTCTGTGGATCCCTCTCGGTGAGCACCTGGATGAACGCCTTGAAATTATCACTCACTCTGACAACAAAAGTCTTGATCTTTCTCGTAGCGAATATATCTATGGTCACATCAACATCATCGGTGATGGTTGTCGTGGCAAAAGTAGGGTTGCTGTCCCAAAGCATATATGGTGTCGATATGTCCTGGTTCTCGTCTTCATCGCCATCTTCAATGGGAATCTCTTCGAATCCATCAATGAACAGGTCTGTCTGTGTCGGATTCATATTGCTGTCCAATGAAATTGCAAGAGTATTGAGTTCACCCACAACCTGGACATTCACATTTATGATATGATGATCTTTAGCATTGAGATCCGTAATCTCATACGGCTCGGCAAGCTGTACATCCGATCCGTCAAGGGTCCTGTTTCCCGTCACCATCACTGACAAGGATGAAGCTACGTCAAAATATGCGACCTTGTCTGTCACCAGCTTTCCCGACTCATCCTTGTGGAAATCTTCTTCAGTCCACTCCATGGAAATCGGATCAGCCAGATCGTCATAATTTGCGGAAACAGTTATGGTGTAGGCGCTCAACTGTTGAAAGAATGCATCTGTAGGAGCAATGCTCACCTTCATGTTTACAATAGAGCAGACCAGCTCCAGAGGGGTCACCACATCTTCCACAATCGTGAACTCCTGCTCGGCCATATAGGAGGCGCGGACGGTGGAGACTCTGTCGATCTGAGGTGAAGCCACCTTGATATTGAATCTGCCTGGAGCCAGTTCGAGCACTTTCGGAAATTCAGCAACTGTCCATGTCCTTGTCCAGTCTGCCTCAGCGCCATATTCATCCTGAATCTTTGTGATAGTCACGATGAATCCGTTCACATCCACTTCAGCTCCGGACTTGACCATCGGTCTGTCAAGATAGTCGTCATCCCCGCACTTTACAGCAAGGGTAAGTTCCCCCACTCCGGTAGAGACAGCCTTTTCTTCCTTGTTGCATGATGTCAGCACAGCGACAGCTGCAAGCATTGTGATTAAAATCCTTTTCATATTGTGTGTTTCCTTTTGTTATTCATATATAAGTTCGATATCATCCACTTTCAGGATGCTGCCGAGATGGCCCTTATACTCACTTCCTGCCATTTCTATACTTACATTATGTGAGTGGGATATGTCGTCATCGGCACAAGATGCCGCCCTGAATGACATGTAGATGGAAGATGCCTTGGACTTTTTGTTCTGATATTCCAAAGGCAGGGTATATTCCGTCCAGTCTGCTGTAGCTCCTCCTGTGATTTCATGAGTCATAAGGATGTTTCCAGACGAATCCTTAAGCGAGATCTTCATTTGGAATGTCTCTGAATTGCTTGAAGAGTATTTGTATTGGAACTTCAATTTATCCGGCCTGCTTGCAAAATCATGTCCGTCTGAAGCATGATAGCCTTGATCGTCAGCCTTTCCGATGAATATTTCCCCAGCGGCTCTGTACACTTCCTTGTCAACTCCTCCAAAGAATCCTCCCAAAGAGCCCAACACTCCGTCACCGTCAGAAGAGGATGTTGCCATATTGGAGACATATACTCCCGCCATCTGGGCGGAACTGCCTGTTCCCGAAGGGGTGTCGACAGAATATGAAACAGCAGGAAAGACCTTATAAGGCTGCTCCTCCGGAGTGGTTTCCGCCGGCATTGTGCGCTTACTGTTCACACTCCACCACTGACATGTCGGAAGATACCAAAGGCGGGATGTATAGTCGCCTCCCATACCCCACACTTTTTCGAGATAATATGTATAATCCAGTATCTCCCAATCATCAAACGCTGCATTTCCTACCTGCTGCTCGGTCTCAGTGACGACACGGTTGAAGGAAAGCGTCAGATTCGGGTTGTCATGATATATTGCCCTGACGTCATATGGAGTGTCGGAAGAAGTTACAAGTTTAGAACATGACAGTACAGTTCCGACAAGAGACAGATTGTAATTTATGTCATTCCACACGGTTCCTCCGTCCGTGCTGTACTGGAGCTTGACACACTGAGGATTGCCCTTGGTAAGATCCACACTGAAGTCATATATCTTCTTAGCCCATACATTGTAGTCCTGAATGCCCGATACTGTCGCTTCCGGAAGAATATAACTGAACTCACCGATTCCGGAAAGAGAAATCAGTGCATCAGAAGGGTCATGGTATGCCATGCTCTCGACGGACAGAGACGAGATCAAGGCAAATGCGGTGTTTGTGCCGTCATACATATTCCGGTCCATATAGTCAGACATCCCGCTGAAATCCACTGTCGCCTTGAAACTGCCTTTCATATCCTCTGTCCATGACAATCCGAAAGACTTGAGTCTCGCTGCTGTCTCCTCATCAAGCTGGGCAAGATCATAGCGGGACTCCGTCAGTCCGGCTGCCGACATATATGGAGATTCGATCACCAGCCAGCAATGCGCAATGCCTCCTTTTGCCTGGATATCCGCAGAAAGCCCGTCGTAGGTAACTCCTGTTCCTTCAAGGATCTCGATTCTGCCATCCGCAAAATCCGAAAAGCCACTGACCGAGAGAGAAGGTGACGGAATATTCTGAATAAAGCTGACTGTACCTGTGGTGACAGTACCGACGTGGGTGGTTTGGTCTGTCTGCTGTCTGTCATCAATGAGTTCCACGGTGAAATCCGCATCGAACACAGGCATGGTCGGGGTGGTTACGATAAAATCAGTGACACCTGAAAAGTCAATATATCCGAGCCGACTACCACTCATTTCATCCATCCATCTCAGGCCTACAGACTCAAGCACCTCCCTTGCGGCAGCCGCAGATAGAGGATCATCCATTCCAAGAGCAGGATCTGCAAGATTCACCTTTTCAGGTACACCATTGAGGCGAAGATACTCCGAATCCACATGGAGCCAGCACTCCTTGATCTCTCCTTCCGCCTTCAGGTCCATCTTCAGACCCGAAACCGGAGTGTCCCCAGGCTCAAGTTCGAATGGAGAATCCTCCAATGATCCTATCTTTATTTCCGGTGAATCCGCAGGCAGACATTCCGCACCGACAGTATAGACCTTCGGAAGTTCATCCGGCTGAATGACTGATATATCAAGGGCGACCGAAGACTCCAACCTCTTTGTCTCGACATTAAAGGTGATGAAATCACCGGATTCGGCCATGATTTCGTCTGCGTGATAGTACATCCACGAATCATCGACCTTCACATAAAGTTCGAATGTGACTGTTCCCTCGGGCACGAAACCAGCACGCGTCTCGTCTGAATCAAATTCAAGAACCTTGAGTTTGCCACCTCTCGTGGACGATTTGACTTTGGCATAAAATTCCGGATAATCATATCGAAGATTCTCGCCGTATGTGACAGCCACTCTTATGTTGGAAACACCGACATTAGTCGTAACCGTCTCGTGTCCGAGCGGCTGTACCGTGAATGCGGTCTGGCCAGAGTAATAGACATCATCCGGTGAAAAACCGACTGAAAGAGAATCTCCATATGAGGCAAGAAGCCTGTAGTCGGCACAATTAAGGGGAATACGCCTTCCTTGGGCATTCTGATACACATCACGGAACAGTCTTGTATCTTTCTTGTCGGAACATTTGAATATCTCCACCGTAAGTTCCGCAAGATCCGGGACAAGATATGTACCATCCGCTTTGCTTTGCGGGAGTTCTTCCTGAACCAGGGAGATTGTAACCTCCCCCTGTTCGTGCACGGGCTCTTCCAATGTGTCATGAGCACATGCAGAAAACATCAGCACCGCAGAGCACGCAACAAAAAACCTTGTTCGTCTCATTTCCGTTTGGTTAAGAATAATATCCCGCAAAGATACGAAGATTTTTCTAAACGGGCAAACATGGATACAGAGAGATTTTTCCGAAAAAGAGTGTCTTTGTCTTGAAAAAAAGACTATCTTTGCGCCAGTTTTTTAGATTCTTAACCAAAATACAATTGAAAATGAAAGGAATTGCTGATTCATTTCAAGTGGGCGTTTCTGCCTACACCTCACCTAGATTCAAGGTTGTCGAGTTTGACCCTGAGGGGGGGGTACTTTGTACAAGTGGCATGGATGGTTTTATCAGCCACGAGGGCGTTGTTGGAGATGACAACCCTATTTTCGGAAATCAGTATTAATCTTAAACCAGACTGCAATTACAATGAAAACAAGGAAATTCATTTCTGCTGCCATATGTATCGCAGCATTAGCGTCTTGTCAGAAAGAAGCAGGCATCGAGTCTGGTGACATGGGATTCGATCTGGAACCGATGACATTGACGACAGGATCACAGACAAAGACTACAATCAGCGGCAGCGATATTCTCTGGACCGAGAATGATGCCGTCAAGGTGTTCGACGACAAAGGAGGAGCCAACACATTCACAGCTTCCGAGATTGCAGGAGCAAACGCGACATTCACCGGATCGGTGACAGCCGGAACTACAGGATTTATCGCAGTGTATCCTGCTGAAAACGAGGCTTCCGTCAGCGGAAACACGGTAACCGTCACTATCCCTGAAGACCAGACCTCAATGGCCGGGTCATTCGCAGAAGAACACAACATATCCATTGCAAGGGGAGCCAAGACACCAGGCAATGCCGACGTGACAGGAGTGACGTTCAAGAACGTATGCTCATGGCTCAAATTCACCATTCCAGCGTACATCGGCGATGCAAAGAGCGTCACAGTGAGCAGCAACAGCGTCATGGCTGGCAAGCTGACTGTGGACTACTCTGCGGAGGAGCCTTCATATGCCGCAGCTGAAGATGGTGCCAGAAGCATCTCAATGACAGGCACATATGAAGCAGGAAGCACATTCTGGTTCGTGCTTGCACCTGTGACACTCGATGGGATCACAGTTAAGGTAGAGACTGCGAAGGGAACTTATTCCATGAGCGCATCCGCTCAGTTCGAGATGACCGCGGGCCAGTACCGGAACCTTGGAACGCTTGAGCTTAAGAAGGTTTCAGCAACATCGGCCTCTGCTGAGCACACGTATGAAGACGGAGTTCTGACTGGAACACAAGTTACAGTAAATCTTGACATTCCAGAAGAGACACTCCCATATGTCACTAATCTGAAACTCACAGTATCAAAGGCGGATGGAACAGTGGTGCGCACACTTTCCAAGGACAGTGCATCAGCAACAGAAATACTCGCAACCGATACAGCATGGCCATATCTTCCTACTGGCGACTATACAGTCTCCGGCACATATACCCTGTCCGGCATTACAGAAAAGGAACTTAAGACAATCAGTTTCAACATCAGCGAAAAACCGGTATTTGAAGTACAGGTCAATGACGCGTATACGTCATACTCAAAATATTCCGCAGGCAGCTCTTCTGCCGCAAACAGCCTTAACGGTTCCACCATATATAACGTAGGAGCAAAAGTCACCGTGGCGGATGCTATTCTTAACAACGCGAATTATCCGTCTCTGGTTCTGACAGACAACGGCAGCTCAGTTTCTGCAGGAGATCTTTCTGGAAGATCATGGGGCAGTCATACCATCATGGCATCCTATACTTTGGATGATGTAACCTCATCCAGTGAATCTACAGTACATGTCACTGGTCTGCCCTACACCTTGAATCCAGCAGCAAATGACTCTGTAAATTCATGGAGCGAAAATGGTAATGTAAATTGGAACACTTCTGGAGGCGTAAGAATCGGGTACAACTTAAACAATTGGATTGCAGCCACTAGTACTGACATTACAAAATCATTTAATCTTCCTTCCGACATAAAAATTATTATCAACAGCACAGGAACAGCTTGCGGTAGCGGAAGCGATCTTGGGTGGTTCGGAGATTCAAGGATAAACACAACATTCACGCTCAGCGTATCCGATTCGGATGTATATCAGTACACCACTACTAATGGAGATAACTCTCAAAACTATACGACAGGAGACAAGACTGCAACAATGAAAAGTTCAGCCCCAATTATCAAATGCCATAACAGCTATAGTACTGCAACCGGATGTACTACGATCAAGACGCTGATAGTAAAATACGGTAATAACTAATCGTTATCCATAAAATCATAATTAAGGGCAGGGTAATACCTTGCCCTTTCATTTTTTTGCTAGATGGATATTTGTAGAAAAATGCTATCTTTGCACGATTATGTCTTAACTTGAATATGGCAGAAGTAGTAAATAATAACGTGAATTACGGCGACGACAATATCAGGACGCTGGAGGGTGTCGAGCATATCCGTCTGAGGCCGGGAATGTATATCGGACGTCTCGGAAACGGAGACGACCTTGGGGATGGTATATATGTGCTGCTGAAGGAGGTGGTGGACAACTCCATCGACGAGTTCTCAGCAGGATTCGGAAAACAGATCCAGATCACTGTGACTGAGAAAGAAGCCACAGTGAGAGACTTCGGACGAGGTATTCCGCTCAATTCCGTGGTGAAGGCCGTCAGCGTGCTCAACACCGGAGGAAAGTACGACACCAAGGGGTACAAGAAGTCAGTGGGTCTGAACGGAGTGGGTCTGAAGGCCGTAAATGCACTTTCCTCACATTTCTATGTGGAGGCATACCGCGACGGAATGAGTTCATATGCTGAATTCCGCGAAGGAAAGCTCATCGATTCAGGCCAGAGGCCTTCCAAGGAGAAGAACGGAACCTTCGTCAAGTTCATTCCTGACGAGAATCTCTTCGTGGGATATACATTCCGCATGGAGTTCATCGAGTCCATGATGAAGAACTACTCATACCTTAAGAAGGGGCTCACGCTGAACTTCAACGGCACGTCATATAAATCCGAGAACGGTCTTCTCGACCTGATCAACGACAACATGTCGGAGACTCCGCTCTATCAGCCTATCCACATCGTGGGCGAGGACGTGGAAATCGTGATGACACACGGAAACAGTTACGGCGAGAATATCGCTTCGTTCGTGAACGGACAGAACACCCGTGACGGAGGTACGCACCTCGCAGCCATGAGGGAAGCCATATCAAAGACACTCAAGGAGTTCTACAAGACATTCGCAAAGAAGGACTTCGCCCCTGAGGACATCCGTCAGGGAATCATAGGAGCCATCAGCATACAGATCCAGGAGCCTAACTTCGAGGGCCAGACCAAGACCAAACTCGGTTCGACCTATATGTGGGAGACCGTCACCGAGAACGAGGACGGCACACATAGTTACGACCAGGGGCCTACGATCCGAAGCTATGTGAACGAGTTCGTCAAGACCAATCTTGACAACTATCTCCACATGCACAAGGAAATCATCCCCGTCCTGCAGGAGAAGATAGCATCATCCGAGCAGGAGCGCAAGGAGATCTCCACCATCCAGAAGAAGACCAAGGAACGCAACAAGCGTACAAGCGTGTACAACAAGAAACTGCGCGACTGCAAATATCACTATAAGGACAAACTGCCTGCTGCAAAGGAGGACCTGCGCGAGGAGACCAGCATCTTCATCACCGAGGGAGACTCAGCGAGCGGAACCATCACAAAGGCCCGCAACGCCGAGACCCAGGCGGTGTTCTCGCTACGAGGAAAGCCTATCAACTCATATAAGGAAAGCCGCAAGAAGATAGCGGAGAACGAGGAACTCAACCTCCTGATCAACGCCCTCGGACTTGAGGAGGACATCGAGGATCTGCGCTACAACAAGATTATCGTGGCGACGGATGCCGATGACGACGGAATGCATATCCGAATGCTGGTGCTGACCTTCTTCATGAAGTATCACCCTGACCTTATCCGCCGCGGACACCTTTATATATTGCAGACTCCCCTTTTCAGGGTCAAGAACAGGAACGAGGTGCGCTACTGCTATAATCAGGAGGAGAAGGAGAAGGCTATCAAGGAGCTCAAGACCAAGGTGGAGATCACCAGGTTCAAAGGTCTCGGAGAGATTTCATGGGATGAGTTCACCGGATTCATCGGTAAGGATATGAGGCTTGACAAGGTCAGACTCAGCGACGAGGAGCCTCTTGCTGATATAATGGAGTTCTATATGGGCGAGAACACATACGACAGACAGCTTTTCATAAGCCGGAATCTTCGCTCAGCTCAGGAATTGGAAGATGTAAACATTTAATCTTATGTGGAGAAAATTTTGCGGATGGCTGCTCAAGGCCATGGGATGGACGGCCGATGAGCCGGTGGTTCCGGAAGACAAATGCATAATCCTCGGTGTGCCTCACACATCATTCTGGGATTTCGTGATATCATACCTATATTATACATCTGTGGGAGGAAAGCCATACTGCATGATCAAAGGGGAACTCTTTTGGGGTCCGCTCGGCTGGCTTCTGCGCAAGCTCGGAGGCATCCCTGTGGACAGGAAGCATGGCAGCAACGTGGCACTGAGCGTCATCAAGGAGATGAAGAGCATGCCTATCGCGCATCTCGCTCTTGCCCCGGAGGGCACACGCAAGCCCGTAAAACGCTGGAAGACAGGATTCCACACCATTGCACGCGAGGTGGGCTGCCCTGTGTATATGGGATATTTCGACTGGGGCACCAAGCATGTCAGCAGAGGGCATAAGGTGGAACTCACCGACGACCCGAAGGCAGACATGGCGCGGATTCAGGCCATGTATGAACAGATGCATCTTGTGGGGAAGCATCCTGAGATGTATATCACCAAATAGTACTCAAACCCAAACTTAGATATATTTATGATTCAACTCTACAAACGAATGCAGAGGATGAGGGAGAAATATGTGGATACCCTCGCCAAGCTGTATGAGTATGCAACCACGGTGTACGCGAAGAACCAGTACACCCAATGGTATGACACCAAGGAAGGTGGCTATACCTATAATTCATTCAAGAACAAGTGTGACAGCCTTTCAAAGAAGCTCACCCAGTATGGCATCGGAGCAGGCGACAAGGTGGCAATCCTTTCGCAGAGCATGCCTAACTGGTCGGTGGCTTTCTTCAGCACGGCTCCATTCGGTCGAATCGCGATTCCGATTCTTCCGGACAGTTCCGAGAACGAGGTGACGAACATATTGGAACACTCAGAGAGCAAGGTGATCTTCGTTTCGCAGAAACTTGTAGGAAAGGTAAGTCAGGAATGCAGGGACAAGATGACACTTGTCATCGATATGGACACATTCGAGGTGATTCAGGCAGACGAGAACAAATTCACCTGCGACGGAAGGACAGAGGTGCCGATGCCTGACGACATAGCGGCCATCATTTACACCTCCGGAACGACAGGAAGTGCAAAGGGCGTGGTGCTGAGCCACAGGAACCTTTCCTCGAACGTCATCACCTGCTACCACTCCTGCAAGAGGGGCGAAAAGGACAGATGGCTCTCGGTGCTGCCGATGGCGCATACGCTTGAGATGACCCTCAGCATGCTCTACCCTATGTACTGCGGTGCGACCGTATATTACCTGCCTAAGCCGCCTGTGGCATCCCTGCTTCTGAAGGCTCTGCCGATCGTCAAGCCTACGACCATGCTTACGGTGCCGCTCATCATCGAGAAGGTGTATAAGGGAAGCGTCCTGCCGACCATCAAGAAGAGCCGGACGCTGACATGGATGAACGAGCACATGTACGGTCTGATGTGCAGAATCATCGGTCTCAAGCTCAAGAAGACATTCGGAGGACATATCTCATTCTACGGCATCGGCGGTGCGAAGCTGGATCCGGAAGTGGAGAAATTCCTGCTGGCTGCAAAGTTCCCATACGCAATCGGATATGGTCTGACCGAGACTTCGCCGCTCCTTGGATATGCAATGCACGGCTGGAGAGGTGTAGGTGTCATGGGATATCCTGTGTATAATGTAAAATTGAAGCTCCATAATGTCAACCCTGAGACGGGCGAGGGCGAGATCGTTGCCAAGGGGCCGAATGTGATGCTCGGATACTATAAGGATCCTGTCCGTACGAAGAGCGCGTTCACGGAGGACGGATGGTTCCGCACAAGCGACATCGCAGTAATGGACGAGAAGGGACGCTACTTCATCAAAGGGCGTAACAGCAACATGATCCTCGGCCCTTCGGGAGAGAACATATATCCTGAGGAGATCGAGAACGTGATCAATAACGTCGAGGGCGTGAGCGAATCGATCGTGGTGGAGCGTAACGGCCGCCTTGTCGCCCTTGTGCAGCCTCACGAGAACTTCATCGAATGGGACAAGGAGAGCGAGG
>CAZMNZ010000016.1:0-23040 GCA_964567765.1 uncultured Muribaculaceae bacterium | reverse complement strand
AATTGTGGAGATAGTCGGAGTCGAACCGACGACCCTCTGCTTGCAAAGCAGATGCTCTAGCCAACTGAGCTATACCCCCGTTCTGTTTGCGGATGCAAATATGAATCTTTTTTTTGAAACTATCAAATTTTTCTTCAATTTTTGAAGAGTCTCTTGATAATCAGTCTTGCAAGATATGCGAAAGACGCTCCTGCTGCAATTCCGATCAGTGAGCCGGCAAGGACATCTCCCAGATAGTGTTTGCCGACGAATACCCGGCTTATCGCCACCAGAAATGCCCAGCAGAACATCCACCAAATATACGCCTTTCCATATATAGCCGGATTCCCTTGAGCCGGAAACCATCTCGTGTCCATTTTCATGCCGGCAGAAGTGCATGCTGCAAGCCCGAAAGCATTAGCCGCGTGTGCGGAGAAGAAACTGAAACTCCTGCTTCCTTTCTCCAGCACTATGAGTCCGTTGGCCTTCATGAACTCATCGTTCAGAGGCCTGACACGACCCACCATATCCTTTATTATGTTTGAGAACTGGTCGCAGAAACCGAAAGTTGCTGCTGCTGCCAGAACTATAACCAGTCCTTTCTTCCAACCAAGACGCCACACAAGCAGCGCTACGATGAGCACATACATCGGAATCCACACCGAAATGTTCGAGAAGAACTGCCAGATAGGATCCGTGACAGGTGTGCTCCAACTGTTGATAGCCAGGGTCACCTGCTGGTCAAACTGATGTAACCGGGTCCAGAACATTATAATATGGTCTCGTTTTCAGAACCAGGGAAGAGTACTGTGACCTCTTCCTCCGGGGTGATGTCTCTCTGAAGGGCCTCCCAAAGAAGATCCTTCAACTCCTTGATGCCTTCCTGGGTGAACGATGAGATGAACACGTGCGGTATGTCCTCAGGAAGCTGGGCCTCGATTTCGCTCTTGAGCTGGTCGTCCAGCATGTCGGACTTTGTGATTGCCAGCACGCGGTCCTTCACGAGAAGTTCAGGATTGTATTCTCTCAGTTCGTTCAGAAGCACTTCATATCCCTCTCTTATGTCATCCTGGTCGGCTGCCACCATGAAAAGCAGGATAGAGTTTCGCTCGATGTGCCTGAGGAATCTCATTCCGATTCCTTTTCCTTCATGTGCCCCTTCGATGATTCCCGGAATGTCAGCCATCACGAAGGACTTGTCGTCATAGTAACTTACGATTCCCAGATTCGGTTCGAGAGTGGTGAAAGGGTAGTCGGCGATCTTCGGGCGGGCAGCAGACACAGTCGAAAGAAGTGTGGACTTTCCCGCGTTAGGGAATCCCACAAGTCCTACGTCGGCAAGCAGTTTCAGTTCAAGGATGAACCAGCCTTCCTCACAAGGCTCTCCCGGCTGGGAATAGCGCGGAGTCTGGTTTGTGGCTGTCTTGAAGTTGTTGTTTCCGAGTCCTCCGCGACCTCCCTTGACAAGGATTCTCTCCTCAAAAGGCTCCACGAGTTCGAAGAGGTTCTCACCGGTCTCGGCATCCTTGGCTACTGTTCCGAGAGGAACGTCAAGGATTATGTCCTCGCCGTTCTTTCCCTTCTGCAACTGTCCGCTTCCGGCCCCACCGTGCTCCGCCATGATATGCTTGCGGTACTTGAGGTGGATCAGTGTCCAGAATTGAGGATTCGCACGAAGGATGATATGTCCTCCGCGTCCGCCGTCACCTCCGTCAGGACCTCCCTTCGGAACATATTTCTCCCTTCTCATGTGTGTGGATCCCGCACCGCCGTTTCCCGAGCGGCAGAAGATCTTTACATAGTCTATGAAATTGCTGTCTGCCATAAGTCTTTTCTAAGTATCCGGACGCAAAGATAACGATTCTTTCCGATACTGAAACACACTGAATGACTTTCCATTATCTATTTTACCACCTCGCCCCGACAGTCAACAGACCATCGGGGCGAGCATAAATAGGGAAGCCGCATACAGAGATTGCTCACCAACTTGCGTTTCCCTTGCAATTTTCAGGGACTTAAGACGTTTTCTATAATTGACTCGATAATTTGGTACAAAAATTCGTTATATTTGTCTTCTTAATGACTACTTCTTTTTGGGACCAATATCGTAAAGCTCGTATTCTTCCTCAAACATAAGCCATTGCTGTTTGGCTCTTTCTGATAGTAACCCTTTTGCACATTTGTTTCTTCGTACTCCAACGAATCTGCATAGACGTTTTTCTTCTTCGTCAGCGGTTGAGGTAAGTCGCGGAAACCTCTGATGTTTCTCTATAAATTCAATCAGCAGTTTAATACTCTCATCTGTTGTTCTGTGATCGGGAAGATTACTCTCGTACCCTTCGTATCCATCAGGATATACTTCTGATGAATAACCTATGTATCTCTCCCCATCCTTTATATAAATCTTGAACTTATGACTAGCTTCCAGTGTGAGGTTGTTTTGAATATTATATGCCTCAGTCTTGGGGCGATATTGTTTGACATATTCAGCTATATCTGATAGTCTTGCTATAGGAAAGACGAGAGATTCAAGATATTCCTCAACAAATTCTCGAATAGTACCACCTCGCTGGGGTCCATCAGTCCATTCCCTCAATGTGTACAAACTGTTTCTTCCTATTGTATCAATCTCTGGATGTGCACGCGCAGAAGTGCATACAGATTGAATCTTGTAATCTCTATCTGGGTATGCTGCACAGACTGCAGCAACAAGTTCATCCGCAGACATTGCCTTGCCATGTGCCTTAATTATGTCGTATGTGATTTCTGTGAGAGTCTTGTATGTGTTAACGGGAAAAATGATATTATCGCCATTGAATTGAAGTTCATAATGATGGCTGATGAATTTTCTGCACCATTGCATTGTCAATTCGATGTCTGCATTTTCAGTGCAGAAAGGGCTAATCATATCTTCAAGTAGGCATTGTTCATGGTCCTTCCTTTTTTCTGATATCTTATCCTCAACAGTCGTGATAAATTGCTTTAAATCAAAAGTTTCAGTAAGTTTTACAGGAAATATTGATAGCCTTCCGTTTGTTCTGTAGAATGAAAATAGCACATCTTCAATATCTCCAATAAGAGCGAAGTCATCAAACAACAGGCTCAAAGTCCAGTTCGTAAAGTTATCAGAAAAATTAACCTTTTCCGTGGCATTGATCGCTTTATAGGCATCATCAAGCAGGCAATCATATGGACATGTAGGGTTGTCGAATGAATTCTTGATCTCAATACACTTCTCCTGTATCTTGTTGAGAATGGAGTTTCTCAATTGTCTGACTCTCTCTTGACTAAGTGATAATTCTTTTCCTACAATCTTTCTGTCGAGTATTTCACTATATTCATATGTTCTGATACATGCCTCAATGATTCTGCGATAAGAATCAGAAAGAGAATCTATGTATCCTTGTACCACCTTGAAATATGGGTAGTGTCCGTGAGCATTTTTGAAATTTATAACTAAGTCCTGATCCTCCTTTAACGGCACAATTGAAGCGATCGATTCTTTAAATGCCTCGATCAATGCTTCTGCTTCGTTATAGTTTTCAGCGTAGTCTTCGATTAATGCCTTGGTTTCCTCTAAGAAGGTAGTTATTTCCGGCGCAGTACCTTTTCCGCAGTTCTTGAGGTCCGCAACGTTGAAGCGAGGTGTCGTGATCTTTTCATATAACTCAATGATTGATGAGTTGCAGCTTTCAAACAGCGCGATTACGATGTTTTTGGCTCTGACTGATAGTTTGTCTGCTCTTATCTTATAGGTTGAAGTAAGGTTTTCAACATATGATGGAAGCTCGTCTTCAAATACAAAAGGCAGAAGCCAGTCAATTGGGTCTGGTGTTGTATTGCTTTTCATTGAGGATAACTATTATTTACTGAGAGACTGATATAACCTGAACAGTTCTGCTACAATCTCCGGCTCGCTCATGAGAGGGTTGAATCCGTATGCTTCCATCACTGCTTTGTCGTTTTCCTGATGGGCTTTGCGGAGTTCTGGCGGCATGGTCACTTCATCATAGAGATCGGCAAGGGAGCAATCCGGATAAAGATTACGGGCATCGAGGATTGCCTGAGCTGTCTTTTCTATCTTCGCCTTCTGTGCCTCTGTTGGGGTTGGCCATGGGAAGTTGTTGTAGACGGACGGCGAATAACTATATCTCATTTCTAATCTTCCTGCAACGATTCGCATCCACGCCATATGCACATTTGAAATCATTACGCCATATAGATACATATTTGCATCTGGTAACATGTAAAGTTTGTTACTCACTATTACATCTGGAGTCAAGAATCCAATCGGGATGTATTTTCTTTTCTCCGAAGATACCTCAGGAACTACCAAATAGTTTGTGTCTGGTTGCCTTATTTGAGTAAAGAGCATCGGTATATCGGCATCTCTTTGCACTGATTTCGTAGGACTCTTCAGTCGCATTTCGCGAACAGCCTCAAGACGGCTTTCTATTGCAGTAATCTTTCTATATTCAGATGGTGACACACCCTTTAACCAAAGGCAGTATCTCTTCTTATTATTGATATAGTCATCCGCACTAATGAATCTCTTTATAAAATTTTCGCAATGAGGGTATTTGGAAATGATGTCATTTTTCTCTTCCTCTGATAATATCAAATTACCACCGTCAGTAGGCTGGCTACCCTTAGTCATCTTCGGTAATGATGCATCTAATACATTGCCTCTGTTTTCTATAAATACATTAGGCGCACCTAATAGATATCCATTGATGACATAGACATCAGAAGATAAGTTGTTATCAAATAATTTCTTCTGCCCTTTATATTCATATAGGCAGAAACCAATTATAACACAGTGAACATGCGCCTTTATATGTGCTTCGCTATCCCATCTGAAAGTGCGATGTGCGAATGTGATTTCCAGTGGATATTTTTTAAAAAGAGGTTTCCATATAGTTGCGACAGATTCGCCTTGAACTATGGAATTAGTTGATACCAAAGCCGCCTTGATTTGTGTGCCAGTCATGTAGTCTGCGGATTTTTTGTACCAGCTGCATACATAGTCGAGTTTTCCATAGTTACCGAATCCCTCAAATACGATATCCATATCTTCCACTTGTGTAGCATTACGCCACTGATGCCCCACAAACGGCGGATTACCCATGATGTAATTCAGTTCTGAAGCTGGTATGACTTCGTTCCAGTCCATTCTCAGGGCGTTACCTTCGACGATGTTGGTGTATGTCTTGAGTGGGAAGAAGTCCATGTCTTTGTGGATGATGTTTTCGGTTTCTTTCATCATCTGTGATTCTGCGATCCAGAGGGCGGTTGTGGCTGTGGCAACGGCGAAGTCGTTGATTTCGATGCCGTAGAACTGATGGATTCCGACCTTGATCCAGGTGTTGTCATCTTCGAAGCCGATGATCATATTGTCCTGCGACAATATCCTGATGGCCTCGTTTTCCAAACGGCGAAGCGAAAGGAAAGTCTCGGTCAGGAAGTTGCCTGAGCCGCAGGCCGGGTCCATGAATTTGAGCGATGCAAGTTTGTCTTGGAATGATCTTGCCTTGCGCATCTTGTCTTTTGGCTGCGTAATGGCTTTGATGGCATCCAGTTCTTCGCGAAGTGCATCAAGGAAAAGCGGATCTATGACCTTATGGATGTTTTCGATACTCGTATAATGCATTCCTCCGCTTCGCCTGGTCTGCGGATTCAGCGTACTCTCAAACACAGCACCAAAAATAGTCGGACTGATCAGACTCCAATCAAAATCACTACTTGCGTGCTTGAGAAGCAGAGTTGCTATCTCGTAATTGAGGCGCGGAATCTCGATGTTCCTGTCAGCGAACAATCCTCCGTTTACATACGGTAAGGCAAGCAGCACGTCGTCAAGATAAGGATCTCGCTCTACGATTGGAGTATTGAGAACATTGAAGAGATCGATCAGAGCTCTGCGCATGTCACCGTGACCCGGTTTGAATCTTGAGAGGTAGTTGTGGAAAGCGCAATGGCTGCTGTCTCCGAACAATCCGGAGTCTTCGGCATAAAGACAGAATACCAGTCTGACACAAAGGACGTTCAGACTTTTTAAGGTCTGCGGGTCATCCGGATTGCGATACTCCTTCAGGAATGCGTCATAAATCTCTCCGATGATTTCTCCAGCTCTCAAAGAGACTTCCAACTCTTTTCTGATATGTTCATTCTCGCTGTCAACAAGAAACTGCAGACGATAGGCTTCCTTTTCGAGATCTTCCAGCAGGACGACTTCGGGCTCTGTCAAAGGGTTGGTCATGTCGTGAATCTCGAATCTCTGGAAGTTGCAGCAGATGATCCAGCGGGCTTTCTCGGACAATGGGAGGTTGTTGTCGTATCGACGTGCCTGGTTATATGGTGTCAGGCTTGCTCCTCCGGATTGAAGTTCTTCCTTGGACAGGTCTATCTTCATACCTTTCTGCTCGATCAGCACCTTTGTTTCTGGAATATAAGCATCGATGAAACGAGTCGAATCTTCCAGTTTTACTTTCTTTTCGAACAGCAGGTGTTCTGTAGGATAGTCTACTCCCAATACTTTATGGAATAGATCCATCCAGAACCTCTGGGTGTCCTGTTTCTCATCTCCTTTGCCTTTCCAGGTCTCTACAAACTCTGCAACTTTTCTTACAGCCATAATTACTCCCGTTTAACTCTGCGAATTTAGTTAAAATTTCGGTTTCCTATAAAAATAAAGAGCCGTCATCGCTCTTGATGACAGCTCTTTTGAGTCTGTTTCTATCATAAGTCTTCTTCGACTTGTGAACCATTCTTCTCGACTGGATCTGCCGTCCATGTCTCTCAATCTCCTCCATCCTTGCAGCCTTGCGGTTTGCAAGGATGAAGTCTTCTAAAGTGATTTTTAGCTTTTTCTGTCTCATGTTTTGTAAAATTGGTTTGTAAAGGTATAAAAATTCTTATAAAAATTCCCAAATTATGGAATTTTGTGTATATTTGTGCGGTCAATAAAATTCGACGGTATGATGTATGAAAGTTAATATATCGGATAAGGATCTGGACGAACTGATTCAGACCGGCAGGAATAGCAAGTACAAAAAGTACTCGAAGGATAAGAAGTTTATGTTGGGGTTGGCGAGAGTGTACAATGTGCTGAAAACTGTCGCTGATACTAAAGGTCTTGAACCATATAGTTTCTTGCATTATGAAAAGTTAAAGCACTATGATAATCTTAGCTCTGTAAGGGTTGTGAATGGTAGGGTTGAGCGATTGCTATTCAGAGAGCTAGAAGATGGAATTGAAATTACAATAATAGAATTAAATAACGACCACTATGGCAACAAGAAGTGAAGCCCCCGCCTTGATGGCAATCCATCCGGGCAGCATCCTAAAAGAGGAGCTCATAGAACGAGGTATTTCTCAAAAAGATTTTGCTAAGATGATTGTAATGCAGCCGTCGCATCTTAGTGAAATCATTAAGGGAAAGCGTTCTATAACAAAACCGGTGGCAGATAAATTGGAAGAAGTGTTAGGAATACCATCCATAGATTGGGTGAACCTGCAAATCGGATTTGATTATAAAACACAGCAAAATGCTGAAATTCAGATTGCTGAAACGGCTGCCTATAATCTTATTCAAGAATACGCAAAATTTTTTGATGTAAAGATTTTAGAAGAAAGGTTTGGTGGTGTACATGTATTTTGTACCGAAACAGTGGAGTTCCTGAAAAATGTTTTTAAACTTCCCGAGCCAGAAAGACTCCAGTTGCAGACGCAAGGTCTATTCAAGAAGTCTGCTAAAGTCGGTAAGGACCCTGTTAAGATTATGACATGGCTATTACTGGCAAAACAGTATGCTTATTCAAATGTATTGGAGACAATTTACGATGAGGCACGTTTAGATGAGTTGATTCCAAAGATCTCAGGTATTCTACACGAGAATGAGAATACCATTAAGCGTTTGGAAGAGACTTTTGCTGAATATGGTATTTTGTTTGGAGTTGTACCTAAGGTTCAGAAAGCATCGATTGATGGTTATTCCTTTGTATATGATGGACATCCATGCATAATTGTGACGATGAGATATGATAGGATCGATAATCTTGCTTTCTCCGTAATGCATGAGTTAGGACATGTCAAGAATCATGATTATGATGACTTTAATGTTGATATTGATGATTATGATCATGAGAGTCCTCGTGAAAAAGCGGCTAATCAATTTGCTGCAAACGCATTGATCTCAGATGCTGATTGGAAGACCGTTCCCAAAGTTCATTTGTCACCACTGATAATTCAGAGAACTTGTTCGTCTTGGGCAGAGAACCGAGGGTACAATAAATGGATTGCTTTAGGACGCCTTTCGTACCAGACAGGAATGTATAAATTCAAGACAGATGCAACAAGATGCATCTCATAAATAATCATCTGTGGGATTTCGTAGAAGGGATGATAACCCTTATCATTTTATGGTTCCGAGCCCAATGTTTAGCCACCGTTCATCACGGTGGCTTCACTATAATAGGTATAAGATTCACCGCTCTTCTCTTGCTCTCGTCCACAATCTTTGCATAAATCTGCGTTGTGCGGATATTGCTATGACCGAGCAACTTCGACACAGTGTATAGATCCGCTCCGTAAGTCAGAGTCAAAGTTGCAAACGTATGTCGAGTCTATGAAATTGCTGTCTGCCATAATCTTTTTTTTCAATATATACTGATTCTCCCCACGAATGTTACAAAACCGCGCAAAGATAGTGAAAAAATCCATATCATACCTATGGGACTATCACCTTGAGCTGGTGAGGGAAGACCTTGATATCCAGCAGTTCACCGTCGTGGAACCAGTCTCCGTCCGCATGAGCCGGTCCATTACTCTGGCGGCGGATGATCACATGCTTACCTTTAAGACATATGGCCTTTCCGCTTTTGTGCGCTGTGCCGCTCATCAGCCTGAACGCAAGCCACGGAATCTCCCATGTGCGGAACATCCTGACAATGGTCACATCAAGTTCCCCGTCACTTATGTCTGCAAGGGGAGTGATCCTGGCCCTGTTGCCCCACTGGTCGGAATTTCCTACTGTGATGAAGGCCGCTTCCGTCTCCATCATTTCTCCGTCAACTTCCACCACATATCTTTCAGGTGTGAAGTGCACCCAGACCCGGACAGCCTGGATTATATAATTCATCAGCCCTCTCTTTCTGGACGATGCAAACCGTTCGCTCACAATGGCATCGAATCCGGTTCCGCAGACAGAAAAGAAATGTTTTCCGTTTACTGTGGCTGCATCCAGAGGTCTTGTCTTACCCTTTTCAATAGCCTTCAAGGCCTTCCGGAAATTCCTGCTTATACCAAGGTGCAGGGCAAGTCCGTCCCCACTTCCGCATGGAATGATTCCCAGGGCCTTCCCTGTCCCTGCAAGCCCGCGTGCCACCTCGTTCACCGTACCGTCACCGCCGACAGCGACCACAACATTCTCCGTCGCCTCCCGTGCGAGGATCTCACCATGCCCGGCATATTCAGTGCACACGACCTTGTATCCCTTTTCTCTCAGATAGGATATAAGCCGCAGTTTTCTGCCGTTACCGGATATTGGATTGACTATGAAAAGCATCATTCGAAGATTGTCATTGATTCGTCATACACAGGACTTTCCACATCCAGAAAGTCAAGCACGCTGTGGAATATATTGTAATGTCCCGGCTCTTCGATTTCACGCAACGGCAGTCCCTCCGAGGTCCATACGATCAGCGGAATCTCGAGTTGTTCCTTAGGTGCCATCGACATCGGCACGCCGTGCATATAAAGGTTGTTCTCTCCAAGGGATTCCCCATGATCGGAAATATATATCATGCATGACTCCCTGTCAGGAATCTCCCTCAGGAGTTCTATTGCCGAGTGGATCAGATAGTCGGTATATACGATGCTGTTGTCGTATGCGTTCAGAAGTTCCTCGGGACTTGTCTTTGACATCTCCACGGTGTTGCAGACTGGCGTAAATACTTCAAATTCAGCAGGATATTTCTTATTGTACGTCGGCCCGTGACTGGTGTTGGTGTGCAGGACCACAAGGATCTTGTCCTTGCCGCTCGCAGCGATCTCCTCCTTCAGCCCGGCAAGAAGTATCCCGTCATATCTGCTGTCCTGCTCAGGATATATTTCAGCCAGATCTTTCACCTTATGGTACTTGTCTATATGCACAGGCGGTTCGCCCCAGTTGCTTGTCCTCCACAGGACGTCCGCACCAGTTCTGAACAGATAGTTAGGCAGGATTTCATACAGCTTTCCTGATTTCTCATGCGAGAGGATGGCCTTGACTCCGGCTGTGGTGTAGGTCGCTGATGCAATGGCATTGAAGGTAGATACACTGTCGCCAGCGGTATATGGATTGGTCTGTTTTTCATATCCATACAGCGAAAAATGATCTCTTCTGGCAGATTCGCCGATGATAAGGATGCAGACCTCCCTGTTGCTGTCCTTGATTGAGGCGTCAGGCAGAAGTATCTCCTTGGCGTTCCTTTTCTTTTCGCCGGTGTAATATCTGATGGAATTTATCGTATATGACCACGGCATGAGAAGGCTGCCCAGTTCAGTGGAATTGCGGTCTATCCATGTCCAGTTCTTCATGTTCACCAGAGCGACGGCCACGATTATTCCAAGGGCGGTACCAATGTTTGCAAGGAACCTCTTCCAGTTGCCGTATCTGACTTTCTGCACGAAGACATATACCGCAGGGAGCACTCCGAGCAGAAGGACGTAGAGCACAAAGGAGAATGAGAAGAAGCCGGATGCTTCGGAATACTGGGTGTTGAACACATTGCCCATCATCTGCTTGGTGACCAGAACTTCGTATGTGTTCACGAAGTACAGCATTATCGCGTCTCCGATCAGAGTAAAGGCCACTATGCACTTTCCTACAATGCGTCCTGGAAACAGGAGCAGATAATAGAAGAAGAAGTTCAGGGCAAGCATGATGACTGCAAGCCCTCCTGTTATGAGCACGGCGTTGACTCCGCCTTCCAGACAACTGATTACATGTCTGAAAAAAGGAATATGGAATGCCGCACCGGTAAATATACTCAGTATCAGGCAGAACCATGTCAGGCTTATTTCCTTGTTGAATATTCTTTTCATCTTCTTATTGTCTTATATATCAGTGCAGATAGCCCTATGCAGATAATCAGCAACAGCAGATTGTACAGGATTGTCAGCAATATATTCACTTTCCGGGACTCCGTGTCAAAAGGTGTCGTGCAGACGCAGGCGTCATATCTTGCAAACGGATTCGTATATATGACCTCACCTTCCGGGAACCATGCAGTAATTCTCGCATAACTGTCTTCCGGTCTCATCGTATAAACTGCCCGGTCGCTTCCGGTCTCTTCAAGGAGGGTAGAGTGATCCTGTCCTGTCACCTTGATGCTGTCAGCGGCTTCTGACAATATAATATATATAGTGTCTCCCTTCATCCCGATGTCCGTGATCTCCGGCAGATTCATGTTCCCGGCAATTTTCGTGCTCCAGTCGCCGTGACCATAGTCGGGGATCCTCATTGAATAATAGCAGCCTCCGAGCAGTGTTGACCTTATATCTTCGTACCGCGCTGACGGACAGCACAGGAAATTACATCTGACTGCTATGCGGTCAGACCTGTCCGGATAATGCAGATCGTCGTTAGCCAGTGCGAAACTGTAATGTCCGGCGCTGAGTGCCCAGTCCCAATACTCGTTCTCGGTGCTCTTTCCGCTGTCAAGTTCCATGATCTGATAGCCGGACAACTTCTGCATCAGTGATTTACCACTTCCGGGAGTGCGTAGGGGGTGATTGATCTGGATGAAGTCTGAATCCTTCCCGAGCAGGTCCAGCTGGAACTGTCTCTGGAACGGGAATATGGGAATCAGATGGTCGAAGTGATTGACCTTGTCGCAGCCGAACACCAGTTTGTGGTATTTCAGAAGGTTGTATCCGTGTTCATAGACGTTCACCTGAAGTGATGAGTCAAACGGATGGGCGGTGAGTTCGTTGTGATTTGAAAAGGTCACGATGTCGTATCCGAACTTATCAAGGTCGGCATGCACCTCTCCCGGCCATTTCTCACATTCGTTCATCGGTCCCTTGACTCTCGTGTGGTTGTGGAATGATGATCTTTTCCAGCAATATGCGGAGTCCAGGTCGCGATAGGGATTGAATATGTCCGGACCGCTGAACGACCTAGGTTCGCGGAAATCATAAACAAGACTGACACTTGTCGCCGTAACAGCCAGAAGGGCTGACAGCAGAATGCAAGTGACAGTCTTAAGTGAAATTACAGAAAGTTTCCTGAGGACCTTCATTAGAATTTGTCCATTACTGAGAATATGCGGTCACGCACATCCTCGATGGTTCCGACTCCGTCTATCTCATGGTACTTTCCGGCTTTTGTGTAGTACTCGATGAGAGGCTCAGTCTGGTTGTGATAAGTTGCTATCCTGTTGTTTATGATATCTTCGCTTGCATCGTCTGCACGACCTTCCTTCAATGCGCGTCCCTTGATGCGCTCCATGATCAGAGTGTCAGGAATCATTATGGAAACTGTTGCAGTCACCGTCTCGCCAGTCTTTGCAAGGATCTCGTCAAGAGCGTCAGCCTGAGGCAAGGTGCGTGGGAATCCGTCAAGCAGGAATCCGTCCACGCCTGTCACTGTCTTGAATTCGCTCTCGATCATGCCCTCGACCACTTCGTCCGGCACAAGGCAGCCCTTCTCGATGAGCGCCTTTGCCTGAAGTCCGAGTTCTGTGCCTGCCGCAATCTCCTTGCGCAGAAGTGCTCCTGTCGAGATATGATGAAGATTATAGCGTTCTACCATTGCAGTGGCCTGGGTGCCTTTGCCGGCTCCCGGAGGACCGAAAAGAATATAGTACTTCATATCGTTATTTATTCATCAAGAACATATATATCCTTATAGTTGCGGCCAAGTTCGTCGTAGTCGAGTCCGAATCCTACAATGAAGTCGTTAGGGATCTCCATCGCCACATAGTCGATCTTCACATCCTTCTTGTATGCATCCGGCTTCAGGAGGAGGGAACAGATATACGATTCTGAAGCGCCTTTCTCCTTGAGGATTTCCTTGAGTTCCACTATGGTGTTGCCAGAGTCAACGATGTCTTCCACCACAATCACCCTTCTTCCTGTGATGTCGGCTGTAAGTCCCATAGCCTGCTTCACGCGACCGGTGGTGCTTGTGCCCTCATAAGAGGTCAGTTTGATGGATATGGTCTGAAGATCGAAGTCAAGCCTCTTCATGAGTTCGCTCATGAACATGATGGAACCGTTAAGAACGCAAAGAAGCACAGGAACGTCTGTGCAGCCCTTGAAGTCTGCGTTTATCTTGTCCGCCACAGCATCGATTGCTGAGGATATCTTCTCATAAGGAATGGCTTTCCTGAATGTTTTGTCTTTAAGAGTTATCTTTTCCATAAGGATATTTTGTAACAACTCACAAAATTAACATAAAAGGAATAAAAAAAGAAAAACTTTCGTTGTTTTTGCCTAAAAACAACAAGTGTCGTCATATCTGATTATATTTTTGCCCCAAACCGAAATTTTTGATGACATGAGGTGGAAGATATTGCTGATCTGTGTGATGATGATGGAACTTGCGACTGTTTCGGCGCAGGATGATGACGGACTTATGGCAGTGATGAGGTTTCTCGGTGCGGAGGCTCAGGAGGTTGATCCCGATGAGGTTGAAAGGCTCACAGGACTTTTCCACGATCCAATGAATCTGAATACTGCTTCCGTCAGGGAATTGTCGTCAAGCGGACTGTTCAGCAGGTATCAGATAGCTTCCCTTTGTGATTATATGTCACGAAACGGTGAAGTCCTCTCTTACATGGAACTGTCTTCGATAGATGGCTTTCAGGAGGACTTTGTCATGCTTATAAGACCTTTTGTCTCTGTGCGGCAACCGTCATCGGATCCGGGTGGGAGGGTGCGCAACGAGATCACCAGCCGAACTTCCTTGCGATGGGCTCCGGACAATCTGCGATGGAGTCATGCCACGAGGTACAGACTTACAAAAGGCGATGCAGTCTCGGCTTCGTTTGCACTTTCGCGATCTCTGGATGCTTCCGCACCATATCCGGATGCAGTCTGTTCAAGCATAGGATGGAATCTGAGAAAGGCCCCTGTGCGGCTGGTGTTCGGGGATTTCAATGCCCGTTTCGGACAGGGAATCTCATTGTGGAACGGCAGTTTCCTGAACACGCTGACCTCTCCCTCCGTGTTTATGAAACGCTCGACAGGAGTTACTCCCTCTTCTTCATTCAACGGTAACTATTCCTACACCGGAACCGCTATGGAAACCGGTATGGGCCGTTTTTCCTTGACTGCATTTCTTGCTTTCCCCGGTCTGAAAAGCCTCAGGAAAAAACCGGAGTCCTTCCGTCTGATGCCAGCGGTGAATCTTACGTATAATGGCCGGCACGGACAGGTCGGTGTGACTCATTTCGCGGAATTTTCGGGAGTCCTTCCGGACAGCCGAACCGCTATTCCTGTCATGAAGACCTCCCTCGATGCGGCGGCATGCGTCAGAGGAACGGATATGTTCTGTGAAGTCTCCTATGACTGGGTGGAACGTGGCCTTAGCGCTCTTGCAGGCAGTGTGATGCCGCTGGGGGAGGATGTGGATATGGCTGCTTTGCTGAGGGTTGTCCCGGAAGAATATTGTGCCGCCTTGAGCGCGGAACTTAAGAAAGGGAAGTGGCTGAGCATGAAGGGTGGCGGTGTGTCCTGCCGTCGCCTTACAGGAACTCTCACGGCAGATGTGGCTTTATATACAGTCCCCAAGGTCGAGACCCAGAACCGCAGCATGCAATTGAAGATATATTCATTATGGAAAGTGGTAATTTCGGAATCTTTGTCTCTGGATTTCCGCCTTACGGAGAGAATCAGGAGTTGGGGACGGAAATTCAGGACGGATATCCGTTCCGATCTGGACTGGTATGGAGAATCCTTTTCCGCCTCCATGAGACTGAACTTTCTCAAATGCCTTGGATTTTCAGTCCTCGGCTATCTCGAAGGAGGATTCAGAAGGGGAGGGCTGTCGCTGTATCTGAGGCAGGGAGCATTCATGGTGGATGACTGGGAGGACAGGATATATGTCTATGAACGGGATGCGCCAGGGTGTTTCAATGTCCCGGCATTCTATGGGAGGGGAGTCTGGACCTCGTTTGTCTCTTCCTGGAAATTCTCGCGATGGGGAAAGGTGTGCTTAAGGGCAGCCTGCACTGCATACCCGTTCATGAAAGAGGAAAAGCCCGGCAAGGCCGAGCTCAGACTTCAGTTTGTCTGTGATTTCTAGAGTTTAGGAATCTTTATTTTCATTCCCGGCTTGATGTTGGAACCTATACCGTTGAAATCCATTATGTTCTGGGCGCTTACTCCCGGAAATTTCTTTGCAATGAGGTAGAGGGATTCTCCGTCCTTGACTGTGTACACCGTGTAAGTCGTTCCTTCCGGAATCTTCTGCCCTGAAGACTGGGTGCTCTTTACGGCAGGGCTGCTCTTGGCTGTCGTGCCGCTCTCTGTGCTGGTGGTCTTATCTGCATTTGAAGAACTGCCCGTAGAAGCAGGGACGCGTCCTCCGCGGTAGATTATGAGCCTCTGTCCCACACGTATGTTGTTGCTCTTGAGGTTGTTCCATTTCTTGATCTTTGCAACGGTCGTTCCGTGACGGCTTGCAATCCTTCCCAAATAGTCGCCGCTCTTCACCCTATATACAATCCTCTCTCCGTCTCCGCCGTCCTTTATCTTCTTGATCGTCACAGGGTTGAAGTATATGTCAGCCTTGTGCCTGTACAGGCTGTCCTCGTTGTCCAGGAAGGCGTTGGTGTATCTGAACGGAATCCTGAGGATATATTCCCTCTCGTTTCCGGGAATGATCTCGTGCTTGTACTGTGGGTTGAGGTTCTTCAGATCTTCCAGAGGGGCTCCGGTGAGTTCGCTCACCTGCTTGAGGTGGAGCATCTTTGTGATCTGGAAGGTGTCCACATGCTCCGGCATTGCCACTGCGACCGGCTTGATGCCATGCTCCTTGTAGTAGTTCATCGTGTAGAGTGCTCCCACGAACGCCGGCATATATCCTCTTGTCTCTCTTGGAAGGTATGGCCAGATGTCCCAGAAGGCCCTTTTGCCTCCGCTGCGTCTGATCGCCTTGTTCACGTTTCCTGCTCCGCAGTTGTACGATGCGATGGCAAGATTCCAGTCACCGAAGATCTCATAGGCATCCTGGAGATACTGTGCTGCGGCATGCGCAGACTTTATCGGATCAAGCCTTTCGTCCACGAAGGAGTCGATGTTCAGGCCATATATCTTTGCTGTAGAATACATGAACTGCCACATTCCCTTGGCGCCGACCCTCGACACGGCGAGAGGATTCATTGCAGATTCGATCACCGCCATGGCCTTGAGTTCCTCAGGCATGTCGTAAAGGCTGAATATCTCCTCGAACTGCGGCATATAGTATTCGCACAGACCGAGAATCTTTCCTATGGTCTGAGGCATCTTCTCGGAATATTTGATGATATGGTTCTTTACGATATCGTTGTAGGGGAGGGTGATGAATGAATTCATCCTCTTTATCCTTTCTATATATATCGAGTCCGGCACATTGGATTCGAATCTCACGGAATCCATATCGTAATAGTCCTCCTCGCTCTGGCTCACCTTCTTCTGGACATACCAGAGGGTGAGAAGGCTGTCTGAGACTTCTGTCGTATATTCAGTCGTATCAATGGCTTCGCTGTTCTTGGCCTCGCTGTCGCTGTACAGGCTCAGCATCTCGCTGGCTATGCTGTCAGTATATCTGAGTTCCTCGCGCATCTTCTCCATTTCGGCCTTGAGCGAGTCAAGTTCATGCTTGAGGCTCTGGTTGTCCTTCTGGAGTTGTGCGCGGCTTTGTGCGTGTGACGGTATCGCAATAAAAGCAGCCGCAACAGCGACTGCAATGATTCCTGATATTTTCATTATGTTATGTGTCAAGTGTGTGTCTCTTTAAAATGTGAATCCCAGTTTCAGTCCGAATGCACTCTGGCTGAGAGAGGTTCCTGGAGCAATGTGTATTGCATAGGCATTGTCCGGAGAGATCATGGCCGGCTCGACCTTCATGCTTATGTCGTCGTTGACCTCAAAGTCGTGCATATATGCAAAGACATTGGCGTCTATGACCTGCAGGAAGTAGAACAGGGCAGTGGCAACGATGGAATAGTCCCTGTATCTTCGATATACGTCGCGGTACCACACGGCAGTCTCGGCGGAAATCGGACTCTGACTGTTCTCCATAGAGGCCTCGTTGTGGATCCTCTTGAACCTCTTGTAGTTGGTGTTGTTGGTGGTCAGGAAGTGGATCGATCCCAGAAGGCAGCCCCAGTAGATCGGTACCTTGAAGAGTTCACCGTTATATATCTGTCCGAGTCCGGGCAGGAGGGCTGAATATATCGTCGCTCTTCCGGGATTCGGTTCCTTTTCGCTTTCGTAGCAGATGACTCCGTCAAGCAGAGAGCCCCAATAGAACAATCCAGCCCCCACCAGCAGCCACGTTCCCTTCTTCTTGGAATCAAGATCCAGTACAGGTGCCTCGAACGGATATTCGATGCCTCCGTATTTCAGTTCAAATGCCTCCTTTTCGGTGTTGAATGCATCATATGCCTTCTTTGTCTTGACATATTTATGCATGTAATATCCTCCCGTGCCGGCGAATGCTCCCATTCCGGCGTAGAAGACCGGCATCTTCCAATAATCCCTGTTGTAGTATTGCGCTGTTCCTGGCATGAACACGGATCCGGCGAACATCGTACCTATCTTGAGGGTGTGCTTATGCGACATGCCACCAGCCCAATCCTTGAAAGAGAACAACTTGGCGGCAGTGTCAGCAACGCCCGTCGTGTCACTCGGATCGTTGTATGACTGCGTGAATGCCTCTTCCTTGAACTGAGCCGATGCCTCGATGGCAAAGCCCGCCAGGCAGATCAGAAACGCGAGTATATGTCTGATTGTCTTATCGTGCATCCTTTGAACCGTGCCTTATCAGAATTTCAAATCCTCCAATGCCTTGAGAAAACGCCTTACCTCTTCGTCTGAATTGAAATGTATGGTCATGGCGCCCTTTCCGCTGTTTGAACGCTTCAGACTTATGTTGTTCTCGAAGTACTTGCCGACGATTTCCAGCACCTTTACATGCTCTTCCGGCAGTTCCTGACTTTCCTTGTCCTTCGGCTTCTTAGGCTCGGAAAGAAGACGGATCTTGTCTTCAAGTTGCCTTACGGACAGGTCATCCTTGATTACCAGGTCGCAAAGATGCTCCTGAAGCAGGACGTCTTCCACTCCAAGCAGCACTTTCGCATGACCCACGCTGAGAAGTCCCACCTTCAGGTCGTGCTGTATCTTTGCCGGGAGTTTCAGAAGGCGGAGAAAGTTTGTCACGGAAGCACGCTTCTTTCCGACTCTGACAGCCATCTGTTCCTGTGTCAGATTGCATTCCTCGATGAGCCTCTGGTAACTCATGGCCACTTCGATAGGGTCCAGATTCTCCCTCTGGATGTTCTCGACGATAGCCATTTCCAGCATTCCCTGGTCATTTGTATCTCGGATATAGGCAGGAATCATGTCCATTCCGGCCTGCCTGCATGCCCTGAACCTACGCTCTCCGCTGATGATCTGATATCTGTTGCCGTCCTTTCTGCGTACTGTGATCGGCTGGATGAGTCCAAGAGTCCTGATTGATTCCGTGAGTTCGTCAAGCGCCTCCTGACCGAAGCTCATGCGTGGCTGGAACGGGTTAGGCTCCACCATATCCACAGGGATGCGGAGAATGTCAGCCGTGCCCTGTTTAGGCTCGTCTGCCTTCACTACCTCCTTGTTTACATATCCGACAGGCTTCCTGATGCTGCTCAGGTCTGCATCTCCTCCTAGGAGTGCTCCCAGTCCTTTCCCTAGTCCTCTCTGCTGCTTGCTCATGATTTTTCGTTAACTGTTCTTCTCCAAGACTTCCTTGGCGAGGTTGAGATAATTTGTCGTACCGTTGCAGATCACGTCATAGAGAATGATCGGCTTACCGTGTGATGGAGCCTCGCTGAGGCGGATGTTTCTCTGGATTATGGTCTTGAAAACCATCTCTCCGAAGTGGTCCCTGAGTTCTCCGAGCACCTGATTGTGGACCTTGGTCCTGCCGTCGAACATCGTGACTACGAAACCTTCGATCGTCAAGGCCGGATTAGGGCCGCTCTGGACGAGTCTGATGGTCTGAAGAAGCTTTCCAAGTCCTTCAAGGGCAAAGAATTCCGGCTGCACAGGAATCATTACCGAGTCCGCAGCGGTCAGTGAATTCACGGTGATGAGGCCGAGTGACGGAGAACAGTCTATAATTATATAGTCATATTCGTCCTGAATCGCAGCCAAGGCATTCTTCAATATTGATTCCCTGTTCTCATCCTCAAGCATCTCGATCTCCGCACCCACGAGGTTTATGTGGGACGGAATCATGTGCAGATTGGCGATCTCGGTCTGTATCAGGGTGTTCCTGATGTCAATCTTTCCGATCATTACTTCGTACAAAGTCCTCTTCTGGTCATCTTCCGGCGAGAAGTTGAGACCTGAAGTGGTGTTCGCCTGCGGATCGGCATCGATGATCAGCACCTTCTTCTCCAGCACAGCCAGCGAAGCCGCAAGGTTGATTGCGGTCGTCGTCTTGCCGACTCCACCTTTCTGATTTGCTATTGCTATTACTTTACCCATGTCAGTTTTCATTAGGACATAATCCTCGCAAAATTACAAAAAAGATTTCATTACTTTTCTTTATTTATTACTTTTGTTGATAAATTCTACCGACAGGTCATGAGCAATACTACAGAAAAATGGCTGGCAGTGGTCAATGTGTTCGCCGCCTCCCGAAAAGCAGGATCGATATGGAAGAAGACCGCAGTGAAACTGGAGCAGGCCGGAATAGAATATAAGGCGAAGTTCACCGGAGGAACATACAACGCGACCGAATTGAGCCGCATCGCTGCTTCAAACGGTTACAGAAGATTCATCGCTGTCGGAGGAGACGGCACTATCCATGATGTTCTTAATGGAATTGCAGAATATGTGTATTCTGTTGAAAATGAATCGGTAAGTATCTCTGATTTTACTCTTGCAGTCATCCCGGTAGGTTCAGGAAACGACTGGGTGAAGTCGGCAGGTGTCGCACGTGACGTCGCTTCCGCCGTCGATCTTATCGTCGCCGGCAAGGTAGGGCGTCAGGATGTGGTGAAGGTGAGTGTCTATGATCCTGATGCTCCGGGCTTGGAGAATGTTGTGGCTGAGTCCTATATGGCGAATATCGGCGGAATCGGACTTGATGCCCGTGTATGTGAGATCGTCAACCGTAAGAAGGAACAAGGATTCAGAGGCAAGAAGCTGTATGTCAGTGCATTGCTCTATTGTATCAAGCACAGGGTGCCGGTTCATGCACGTGTGATCCGTGATGGAAACGAAGTGTTCAGGGGTAAATACCTTTCGATGGCCTTCGGAATCGGCCGCTACTCTGGAGGAGGCATGAGGCAGACTTCGCTCGCTGTCATGGATGACGGACTGCTGGACATCACTGTAATTCCGGATATCCCGTTGCTGACAATTGCCAAGGAGGTTCCCAGACTCTTTACCGGAACATTCCATAAGGTCAGTGTCCTGACCCAGGCCCGTTGCCGTTCAGTGGTTGTTCTTCCGGACAGCGGATCGGACGCCGAGCCGGTGGAGGTGGACGGAGAAATGATAGGACGTGCTCCTGTAAGGATGGATGTCCTTGAAGATCAGCTCAATATCATTATCGACTGAGGCTAACTCGGATCTACGTTCAGGACTATATGCCCTTCGTACTTGAGGCTTTTTTCAAACCCCTTGACTGAATCCCATATTCTGTTTTTGGCGTTTCTGAGGTTTCTGTCTTTTCGAAGGCTTATCCTCAGACAGCGTATATGCTGGTCTGCAATCCTGCCCACGGATGGCTCATACGGACCGGTCACCTGTCCATAGCCTGTCGCAATAAGCGTTTCCGCGAGTTTCCTGGCCATCATGTCAGCCCTTTTCCCGTTGGCGTCCTTGATGGTGACTTCAATTATTCTGGCGTAAGGCGGGAATATGAAATCCTTGCGCTCCTGCATCAGAGCGACTGTGTAGTCCTGGCTTCGGTCATCCGAAAGACTTTTATATACAGGATGTTCCGGCTGAGAGGTCTGTATGATGAAGAGCCCTTTTCCGCCTCTTCTTCCGCATCTTCCCCGGAACTGTTCCAGCAGTTGCGCCGCCTTCTCGTCGGCTCTGAAATCCTGCATTCCCATGAGCGAGTCAGCCGCTATCACTGCCACAACGCTCACTCCGCTGAAATCAAATCCCTTCGTCACCATCTGAGTGCCGACCAGTATGTCTATATCTCCCTTTGCGAAATCCTTTATTATTCTTGATTCATAGGACTTGTTCTGTGCCGAGTCACTGTCCAGACGGGCTACGCGGGCATACGGCATAAGATGCTGTATTTCCTCTTCGATCTTCTGCGTTCCGGCTCCCAGCGGCTTCAAGTTGCCTCCGCATCTGCCGCATGACTGATCATATGCCTTCCTGAATCCGCAATAATGGCATACCATGATTCCTGAGGACTGAGCACCCTTGCTGCCGGCATGCAGACTCAGACTCACGTTACAGTGCGGGCACTTTGCGATTTCTCCGCAGGATTCGCATTGAAGTACAGGAGACCACGCCCTGCGTGAGCGGAGGATCATGACCTGCTCTCCGTTCCGCAGCGCCTCCTCAATTCTGAAAAGGAGTTTTCGCGAGAAGTTGCCGACCATTCCGTTCTTCCGCCTTTCCGCCCTTGTGTTCACTATCTCGGTCTCTATATTCCTGGATCCGTGATATCTTTCTATCAGACAGACCATTTCATGTCGTCCGCACTGGCAGTTATACAGTTCTTCCAGCGAAGGTGTCGCAGATCCGAGCAGCGTGCGACAGGCCTTGCCGCTGATCCTTGTGTGGATTGCAGAAAGCATCAGGGCAGCATCCCTGCCGTTATATCTTGGGGCAGGGGAGTCCTGCTTGTATGATGAGTCGTGCTCCTCGTCAATTATTATAAGACCAAGGTCGTGGTGAGGAAGGAACAGGGATGAACGTGTTCCGAGGACTATATATCCCTGCGATGACTCTCTGATCCTTTCAGCGGTGCTCCTTCTGCTGACTGCCGACTCTCCGGAATGGAAGACCAGGAGAGTCTCACCGAAGTGCTCCCTGAGCCTTTCTTCCAACTGCCTGCTCAGAGCGATCTCCGGCACAAGGTAAAGTACGTTCCGTCCCTCTCTGAGGGTGTCCTTGGCCAGTTTGATATATATTTCCGTCTTTCCGGAGCCGGTGACTCCATGCAGAAGGACAGGCATGCCCGCTTCGAATCCTTTTATGATGTCTTCGTATGCCTTAGTCTGGGCCTGGCTGAGTTCGGGGTCCCGGCTTATGTCCCATAGAAGGCCCTCCTGGCCTTCATGCCTTCCTTTGAAACCTGCCTGCGTTCCGGATTTCCCGGTCATATGATTATTGTGTTCAGCCTCATCCAGAGCCCTGACAGCCGTTTCAAGTTCTTCGGAAATCTTCTTGAAGTCTGCCGCATGCTTTTCTCCCGCCTTGGTACCAGCCTTGGCCTTGTCTAGAAGTTCCTGCTTTTTCCTCAGCCTCTCCTCAATCTTATTGACTTTAGCCCTCATGGCCTCCAGAAGCCTTTCCCTTCGCAGGGCAACCTTCAGTTCCGCAGCCGCCCTGGCCTCTTCAAGACTGACCTTCATGGCAGAGTAGGCCGCCTTATACACCTCTCCCACCGTACAGAGATAATATCCGGCAATCTCTCTCCAGAATGCAATCTCCTCAGGAAGAATCCTCTCCAGACCATGCTCGACAGAAATGATGTCCTGAATCCTGACCGGATCGATGTCCGGCTGTATATCGGTTCCGCTCACCACTCCCACATATTCATGGAAGGCGAACTTCACCCTCACCCGGTCTCCCACCTGCGCCTGTGTAGACACATAGCAAGGCTCCCACTCAAGTTTGAGCGGAAGA